>JAILJL010000136.1 GCA_024694785.1 Lachnospiraceae bacterium | reverse complement strand
AGGCTCATATACTTGTTGATTATAATGTTGTCGACGCAAAGTTCACTACCATTAATGTAGGCGATCAGGTAACAAGCGATGATGAAAGCATTTTGGAGATTTTACACGATGGACCGAAGTCAGAAACGGATGATGATCATTATCATTTGTCAGACAATATGGATATTGTGTATTCCACAGCTGATGGTGTTAAGGATGCTTCTGAATCGTCCGATAATAATAATGCCGATATGAAAAATGGAGGTAATTCAAACGATCCTAACGGAGCACCGACCACTTCGCCTGACGGAGATCCAAAAAAGAAATTGGCATTCACAACCGGTGGTGAGACAACTCCTGCAGAGACGAGAGATCTTGAGCCTCATGCTTATGAAGAAAGCATGGAGAGCAGATTAAGAAAGCTCTTTACCGGAAGAAATCACGGACTTGGTGATAATTCGGATGAAATTAACGATTTGCTTAAAGTTCTTAATGCAAAGAATGATGTAACACCGAATTCTGAGATACCGACCGTTGAATTCTCGGATATGGCAGTTAAAGTCCAGGAATTTATCGAGACAATGGCAAGAGATACCAAGATCACTTCTTTATCGATGCAGCTTAATCCCGAGAATTTGGGTAAGGTAACCGTTGAGGTCGCAACCAAGGATGGTGTTCTATCAGCCAAAGTTATAGCTGAGACACAGGCAGCAAAAGAGGCGCTCGAAGCTAATCTTGCAAATCTTAAATCAAACCTTGAGCAACAGGGTCTTAAAGTTTCGGACGTAGAAGTTACAGTTGAAAGCCATGCATTCGAGCAGAACCTTCAGCAGGACGGAAGCCGTGAACAGGAACAGCTTGCTAAGGAAATGAAGAAAGATACCGCAAGAAATCTGAGAAATATCAATCTCAGAGAAGTCGGACTTGAGGAATTAAGAGGCCTTATGTCGGAAGAAGACATAGTCGTGGCAAAGATGATGGCAGATAACGGTAACACACTTAATATTAAAGCTTAAGTAAGAAAGGAGATTAGAAGATGGCAATTACAGCGTTGATTGAGAATGGTAAAGTAATTGATACCGGTGCAAATACCTCTTCGAAGTCCAAGGAACAGGGCAACAACTCGGTTAATGAGGATATGTTCTTACAGTTACTTGTAGCCGAAATGAAGTATCAGGATCCGTTGGAGCCGACTTCCAATACAGAATGGGTTTCCCAGTATGCTACATTTACTCAGATTGAACAGAGTTCAGCGATGCAGCAGTCGATGAAGCAGATGGAAGCACAAGAACTTGTAGGTAAGGAAGTTATAATGAAGTCTACCAACAGTGTGACCGGCGAGACAAGCTATTTTAGCGGAATCGTTGATTACATGTATGTTGAAGGCACCGATGTATATCTTTCGATCAATGAACAGCTTTACAACATCGATGATCTTGATTCGGTTGTTAACGGAGATTACATGAAGGCAGTTGAAGTCGCCAAGGATTTCGAGGCGATGATGAGCAAACTTCCGAACGTTAATCAGCTGACAGCGGCAGACAGTACACTTATTGCTACGGTAAGAGCAACATATGATGCGATGACAACGTATCAGAAGGAGTTCGTTAACAAGGATCTGGTAGCCCAGTTAGAGAAGCTTGAAGAAAAGATTAAAGAGCTGACACAGGCTGCAGAAGATAACGAAGAGACAGAAGAAATCGATACTACCGAAGAGGTAGCACAAGAAGAACCTGATAACAATGAAGAAGCTTAAGCCTATAGGAAGTAAGGCTTACTTTTAAGAGAGGTGAATGAAATGGATTTCAATAAAATTCAAAACCAGTTTGCTTCAATTGAACAGGTTACTGACCAGTATTTAAATTCCCAGAAGAAAGCAGGTATTTCCTCAGTCAATACATCGGGTTTAACTTTTGAACAGGTATTAAGTCAAAGAACCCGTGAGATAAGCGAGCTTAAGTTCAGCAAGCACGCTGAAAACAGACTTAACGAAAGAAATATTTTACTTTCAAACGATCAGATGAGACGCCTTAATGAAGGGACTGCAAAAGCTCTCGATAAGGGAATCAATGAGTCATTGGTATTGGTGGATTCACTTGCTTTTATAGTTAATACCAAGAGTAATACTGTAATAACAGCACTTGATTCACTTGATTCAAACGAAAATGTATATACGAATATTGATGGGGCAGTCATTATATAGTTGGACCTTATGGAAACTTATCTCCCTGACTGACAGATGGGAGAATTGATTGTCCCCTCCAGACTACAAGGAGGGTATGTCCTATGATGAGATCACTTTACTCTGGTGTTGCGGGACTTAAGACTCACCAGACAAAGATGGACGTTATCGGTAATAATATCGCTAACGTTAACACCGTAGCCTTCAAGGGCTCACGAGTAACTTTTAATGACATTATGTATCAGACAACATCGTCTGCATCCGGACCTAATAATTTGACAGGCGTGGGTGGTATCAATGCTAAGCAGATCGGTCTTGGTGTAACACTTGCTACAACAACGACTTCCATTACAACTGCCGGTGCTACCCAGACAACAGGTTCTGCACTCGATTGTAAGATTAACGGTAATAGCTTTTTTATCGTTAATAATGGTACAGAGAATGTATTCACGAGAGTAGGTTCATTCTACTTTGATGCAATTGGTAATTTATGTCTTTCTTCAACCGGTTTCAACGTAATGGGATGGCAGGTTGACCCTGCATCGGGCGAGATTAAGAAGGATACAGTGTCCGCACTTAGAATTATGTCGGAAGCTAACCTTGTTTCTTCGCCTGAAGCTACAACCAATGCGGTTGCTACAGGTATTCTTGATGCCAATTCTACAGCAGTTGAGACAGAAGACGGATATGTAATGAATTTGAACTTCTATGATGCACTTGGATATCAGTATACTGCAAAGTTCAAGGTTGTTACCGATAAGTCGGGAGATCCGGGACTTTATGATGTATCGCTTTCGGATATTCTTGATGTTAATGGTAATTCAATTCTTACAGGTCAGATTACTGCAAAAGACTTATTCGGTTCCGCTGATACATCCGTAAAGGATACGGGTACACTTCTTGCAGGTAGATATCCGAATGTACAGACTGTAGATCTTGCAGCAGAGAATGCAACTGTAGTCAATACAGATACAACAGCAGCAGGCTTCGCTTTATATCATCACTACTTGACAAGCGTTGATGGCGGAGACCCTACAACAACCAAGATTGAAGGTTCCGATATCTATGTGGATCAGAATGGTAAATATTATGCAAGACGTGAGGAGACAAACGGCGGTACAACTACAGTAACTTATATTCCGTTATCGGACAGCTCGGATCAGTATGCCAACGATGTAGCAAAGACAGCGCTTGCAATTAAGAATTACTTTAAGAATAATTTTGCAAATATCGATCCTGATCTTTATGTTGATGGTAACTCAACATACAAAGATGCAACCGTTTATTCTGATTTCCTTGAAATCGGTGGACAGAAGTTTGCTTCAACAAACGGCTGGAGAATCGGTGCGGGAGATACAGATCCGACAAGTAAGACAAATGTTGATAATCCGACTAATCTTTTCCTTTATAACCCGGCTACGGGAGAGCATGTACCGAAGGATGCAGGTAATAATGATACTACATGGGCAAGCGTAAAGGATATGCTTACATATCTCGAGGATCCGCAGTACTTCAAGACACAGGCTAATCACCAGACTATAGTTGATATTCTTTCACCTACAACCGTTAATGCAACTCTTGATAAGGATATGGATAAAGACAACTATACAGATTACATTGTAGACCTTGTAGGTACAAAGTATTATACGCAGCTTAGATTCAATACCGATGACGGTACATTCGCCTCAATCGGATCTTCCGATATTGCAACACTTGCAATGAAGAACCTTGACGGCAAGTTCGAGAATATCTCGATCGACTTTACAACGGTTTCAATGTTCAATAACGGTGGGACATCCACCATGGGCATGGAATCCGGCAGTGTAGGTTCTACTGCGGGAGCGGGCAAGAAGCTTGGTGCTATGACAGGTGTATCCATTAACTCAAACGGTATGATTTACGGTTCGTATGATAATGGTAATACGGTTCTTTTGGGACAGATCGCAGTTGCAAAGTTTGCAAATGCTTCCGGTCTTGAAATGGTTGGTGACGGATGTTATCAGACAACACTTAACTCCGGTTCATTTGATGGTATCGGTGTTGATATCTCTGCAGATGGCGGTTCGTTGACAACAGGTGCTCTTGAAATGAGTAACGTAGATCTTTCCGCTGAATTTACGGATATGATTACGACTCAGAGAGGTTTCCAGGCAAACAGCCGTGTTATTACAACTTCGGATACATTGCTTGAAGAACTTATTAATCTCAAGAGATAATAACAATTTGTTAGTTTAATATTGAAAATTTAGTGTATATTGGGGGAAGCAAGTTTTTGCTCCCCCAATATCTTGTATATTTTATGAAAAAATACATAAATATGAGTAGACAATAGGTTAAAAGTTTAGTAAAATGTAAACAGATTATTTTAATGTCTCAAAGTGTGCTTTTATGTAAGAGCGCAAATCACTTTTTGACAGGAAGTAGAGGGTTTAACCATATGGATATAGCTTCACTCGCGGGTCTTATATTGGGTTTTGTAATGGTTGTCTTCGGTATATTCTCTTCCGGAGGCGTAACCGCTTTTGGTAACTTCATTGATGTACCATCAGTAATTATTACAATCGGTGGTTCTATATGCGGTGTAGTTGCTTCCAATACTATTCCTGACTTTATTACGGGATTAAAAGGCTTCCCGCTTTCACTTAAGGCTTCGAAGGATGATCCGGAGTCGGTTATTAAGACAATTATTGACTTGTCCAATGTTGCAAGAAAAGAAGGTCTTCTTGCACTTGATGAGGCAAGTAACTCCATAGAAGATCAGTTTTTAAGAAAGGGCGTTATGCTTGTAGTAGACGGTACCGATCCGGAATTGGTACGAGGAATTCTTGAAACGGATCTTGTTTGTATTGAAGAAAGACATAAGAAGGTTATAGGCTTATGGGATAAATGGGCGGATCTTGGTCCTGCATGGGGAATGATCGGTACGTTAATTGGTCTTGTTAACATGCTTAAAAACCTTGAAGATGCATCTTCCATCGGTCCTAATATGGCCGTAGCTTTACTTACAACATTATATGGTTCACTTATTGCCAACTGGATCTGTAACCCGACGGCAACGAAGCTTCGCGTTAAGAATGCAACCGAGATTATGATGAAAGATATCATGGTAGAGGGACTTCTTTCAATTCAGGCAGGTGAGAACCCGCGTGTAATCGAAGAGAAGCTTAAGTCGTTCTTGTCACCTAAGAATCGTGAGGCCATGAAGGAAGGCGGCGGAGGTGAAGAGTAGTGGCTAAGAAGAAACAGGAAGAGCAGGTTAAGTCCGGTGGTTGGATTACAACTTTCTCCGATCTTATGAATTTACTTCTGTGCTTCTTCGTATTGCTTTTCTCGATGTCTACGGTAGATGCTCAGAAGTTTCAGGAAGTGATTGCTTCTTTGCAGAACTCATTTAGTATATTACCGCAGGGCGGTTCTTCCGTCGGAGACGGACAGATGGTTGGAAGTGGTATCAGTCAGCTAAAGGAATTGGACATCTACTTTAATCAGGTAAT
>JAILJL010000013.1 GCA_024694785.1 Lachnospiraceae bacterium | reverse complement strand
CTTATGCCGGAGGGTTCTTACATAGTTAATGTCGGAAGAGGTTCTGCTATTGATGAAGATGCACTTTATGACGCATTGGAGAACGGGCACCTGGCAGGCGCCGCACTTGATGTATTCAAGGTGGAACCGTTGCCTAAGGACAGTAAGATGTGGCATGCAAAGAACCTTCTTATCACCCCTCATGTAGCGGGAAATATGACATTATTGCATACTATCAATCGCAATGTGGAGATGTTCTGCGAAGATCTTGATAATTATGCCAATAAACGACCACTTAAGTATGCGGTTGACAGAAAAAAAGGATATTAAAACAGGTTGGAATATGATGGAATTATATGACGGAAGACCGGAAAATACTGACGGAAGACCTGAAAGAGAGATAAGAACGTATGATTATCTCGATAAGCTTGGGATCAAGTATAAAAGAGTCGATCACGAAGAAGCAGCTACAATGGAAGCGTGTAATGCAATAGACGAGGTTCTGGGAGTGATAATGTGCAAGAATCTCTTCCTTTGTAATCGTCAGAAGACAGACTTTTATCTTCTTATGATGCCGGGTGACAAGAAATTCAAGACCAAAGAATTATCGTCGCAGATCAATGCTTCAAGGCTTTCTTTTGCAGATGCCGGGGACATGCTTAAATATCTTGATATAGAGCCCGGTGCGGTAAGCGTGATGGGACTTATGAACGATAAGGACAGAAGTGTACGGCTCCTTATCGATGAAGATGTGCTTAAAAGCTCTGACGTGGGATGTCATCCTTGCGTATGTACATCCAGTCTCAGGATTAAGACAAAAGATCTGTTATATGACTTCATTCCATCAACGGGTCATGATTATACGACAGTCGTGCTAAAGGGCGAGGATTAACATAATTTTCATTGAATTTTATGAGGTTTTATATTAGAATATAGTAAGTGATTTTGTGATTTGCTTAAGGAAGGTGCGTGAGATTATGGACAATAATATCAACAGTACACAATACTATAAGGTTGAGAAAGATCAGGAATTACCGGTATCAGATGTTATAGAGAAGGTATATAATTCACTCAAAGAAAAAGGATATAACCCTGTTAATCAGATTGTAGGGTATGTTATGAGCGGTGATCCTACATACATTACAAGTTACAATAACGCACGAAGCCTTATGATGAGAGTAGAGCGTGACGAGATCGTTGAAGAAGTTTTGAAATTCTATCTCGATAAGAGATTTGAGGAGTAATTATATTTGAGGATATTAGGACTTGATTTCGGATCCAAGACGGTAGGCGTTGCTGTCTCGGATCCGCTTCTTCTAACTGCGCAAGGTTTGGAGATTATAAGACGTGACAAAGAGAATAAGCTTAGGCAGACACTTGCGCGAATTGAAGAGATATGCAGAGAATATGAGATTTCAGAGATTGTACTCGGATATCCCAAGAATATGAACAATACCGAAGGAGAGCGTTGCGAGAAGACGAGGAGCTTTGCCGAAGATCTTAGAAGAAGGACAGGCCTTAATGTAACCCTTGTTGATGAGCGTCTTACAACCGTAATGGCAGATCATGCAATGAATGAGGCCGATTTGCATGGAATGGAACGCAAGAATGTAGTGGATAAATTAGCTGCCGTATTTATCCTTCAGACTTACCTCGATTCGAGGAAGAATAATTAGAATATAATTTAAGGAATAACATATATGGAGAAGATCAGCTTTTATAACGAAGAGACAAATGAAGATGTGGAATTTTACGTAGTCGAAGAGACGAAGTTCCAGGGCGATACCTATATTCTTGTTACGGAAGAGGAAGATGGGGATTCTGACGCCTACATCATGCATGAAGTCAGAGAAGAGGATAATGGCAATCTTTTCTATGAGATGGTGGAAGATGATGCATTACTTGATGCGCTCGGCAATATATTTTCCGAGCTTCTTGATGATGCTGATGTCCGCCGTGATTAAAAAGGAGAGATTTATTTGTCAGCAAAAGATAATAGATTGAAGATCATTCCACTTGGAGGTTTGGAGCAGATTGGAATGAATATAACTGCCTTCGAATACGGAGACAGTATTATTGTTGTGGATTGCGGTCTGGCATTTCCGGAAGACGAAATGTACGGAATCGATCTCGTAATCCCTGATGTAACATACTTAATAGAGAATATAGATAAGGTCAAAGGCTTCTTTATTACCCACGGCCACGAGGATCATATAGGCTCGCTGCCTTATATCTTAAAGGATGTCAACGCACCATTATATGCCACCAAGCTTACAATGGGCCTTATCGAGAATAAGTTAAAAGAGCATAATATGCTTGGCAATGTACGTCGTAAGGTTGTAAAATACGGCGATACGATGAATGCAGGCGAATTCAGAGTTGAATTTATAAGAACCAACCATAGCATACAGGATGCTGCGGCACTTGCAATTTATTCACCTGCAGGAATAGTGGTTCATACCGGAGACTTCAAGGTTGACTATACACCGGTATTCGGTGATGCAATCGATCTTCAGAGACTTGGAGAACTGGGTAAGAAGGGTGTACTTGCACTTATGTGTGATTCCACCAATGCGGAAAGAGCCGGATTCACCCAGTCGGAGCGTACGGTAGGCAAGACTTTTGAATCAATATTCGCGGATAATATCAATAAGAGAATTATAGTTGCCACATTTGCATCCAACGTGGATCGTGTGCAGCAGATTATCAATACGGCAGAAAAGTTCGGACGTAAAGTTGCGGTGGAAGGCCGTTCGATGGTTAACATCATTAATACCGCGTCTGAGCTCGGATATCTTAATGTTCCGAAGCATACCCTTGTGGAGCTCGAGACATTGAAGAACTATTCTGATGAGAAAACAGTCATTATTACTACGGGAAGTCAGGGAGAGTCAATGGCGGCATTGCCGAGAATGGCAGCCAATCTTCATAAGAAGATTACGATTAAGCCTAATGATTTGATCATTTTCTCATCCAATCCTATTCCGGGTAATGAGAAGGCGGTATCCAAGGTTATTAACGACCTCTATCTTAAAGGAGCAAGCGTTATATTCCAGGATACACACGTATCGGGCCATGCCTGTCAGGAAGAGATTAAGCTTATATATTCTCTGGTTCGTCCGAAGTATGCAATACCTGTTCACGGAGAGTACAGACATCTGGTTGCACAGGCCAGAATCGCGGAAGATCTGGGTATTGATAAGCAGAATATCTTCATTATGAAGTCGGGGGAAGTTCTTGCACTAAGCGAATACAAGGCAGAGGTAACAGGTTGCGTTCCTAACGGCGCAATACTCGTTGATGGTCTCGGTATCGGAGATGTAGGTAATATCGTGCTTCACGATAGACAGCGACTTGCAGATGATGGTATAATCATCGTTGTGCTTGCACTTGAGACTGGAACGGGAAGAGTTCTTGCGGGACCGGATATTCTATCAAGAGGATTCGTATATATAAGAGGCTCTGAGAGTCTTATAGATGAAGCGACGCATGTCTGCTGCGATACGGTATCGGATCTTGAGAACCATGGAGTTACCGACTGGAACAAGATCAAGTCCGAGATAAGAGATTCACTTGGCGAATATGTATGGAAGAAGACTATGAGGAGTCCTATCATTTTACCGATTATTATGGAGATAGAGGACTAGCGTAGGCATAAGGGAGATTTGAAATGGGTTCGAAAGTAGTACTTAAGATTATATCGATCTTAACCAGAATATTGCTTATATTGGTAGTTATAGCAGGCTCTATAATTGTCGGCCGTAAGTCTTACGAGTTCGGTTATCGTGTATTTGCTGAGCAGCCTATGACTGATAAGGCTCATGCAAGAACCATTAACGTGCAGATAACGGACAGCATGTCCAATAGAGATATTGCCGCACTTATGGTTAAGAAGGGCCTTGCAAGAAGTGAAGTTTTGTTCTATACACAGATATTAAGTTCGGATTACAAGAATTCGATAACACCGGGGTTATATATTCTTTCAACCGATATGACTGCGGGACAGATATTGGATATAATAGGTCAAAGCGGGGGAGATACTGCGAAGAATGAGAGCGCAGAATAGACAGAGAGGTAATTAATGATAGTAGACGAACGGTTCAGTGCCTACATTAATTCGCTTAATGAAGGAAATGACGGGGTGCTGTATGAAATCGAGAAAGAGGCAATCAAGACCGATGTCCCGATTATACGTACGGATACCCAGCAATTCATCAGAACGGTTTTAAATGAACATAAGCCGGTAGCAATCCTTGAGGTAGGAACGGCCATCGGCTTTTCTGCTGTGTTTATGGCGGTTAATAATCCGGTATTCTGTCATATAACAACAATAGAGAATTACGAGAAAAGAATTCCGATAGCAAAAGATAATTTTAAAAGAGCATCCGTTGAGGATAAGATTACATTACTTGAAGGCGATGCGACAGATATCTTAAAAGAGCTTAAGGGCCCATACGATATGATTTTCATGGATGCAGCCAAAGCGCAGTATATTAATTTCTATCCGGAAGTTAAGAGACTTCTTAAGCCGGGAGGAATCCTTTTGTCGGACAATGTCTTGCAGGACGGAGATATCGTTGAATCACGATTCATAGTGATAAGGAGAAACAGAACCATTCATAAGCGTATGAGAGAATATCTCTATACACTTACACACGATGAGGATATGGTGACATCCATTCTTCCCATAGGAGATGGAGTCGCATACAGTGTAAAGAAGGAGTCAAAATGAGAAAAACAGAGCTTTTGGTGCCGGCAGGTTCTTTGGAAGTATTGAAAATCGCGGTAATCTATGGTGCGGATGCCGTATATATAGGTGGTGAAGTATTCGGACTTCGTGCGAAGGCCAAGAACTTCTCACTTGAGGATATGAAGGAAGGTATTGAATTCGCCCATGCGCATAATGTCAAAGTGTATGTAACTGCCAATATCCTTGCACATAATTATGATCTTGACGGAGTAAGAGAGTATTTTAACGAGCTTAAGGATGTACGTCCGGACGCACTTATAATCTCGGATCCGGGAATTTTCACGATTGCCCGCGAGATGTTGCCGGATATGGAAATTCACATCAGTACACAGGCTAACAATACGAATTACGGGACATATAATTTCTGGTATAAGCTTGGTGCCAAGCGAGTGGTAACGGCAAGAGAGCTTTCGCTTGCTGAGATTAAAGAGATAAGAGAGAATATTCCTGATGATATGGAAATAGAGACATTCATTCACGGCGCTATGTGCATATCATATTCGGGAAGATGCCTGCTTTCGAACTTTATGGTGGGTCGTGATGCCAACCGCGGCGAGTGTACCCATCCGTGCCGTTGGAAGTACAGCCTTATGGAGGAGAAGCGTCCGGGCGAGTATTTCCCTGTATACGAGAATGAGCGCGGAACGTATATCTTTAACAGTAAGGACCTTTGCATGATAGAGCATCTGCCGGATCTAATCGAAGCAGGAATCGATTCATTCAAGATTGAAGGAAGAATGAAGACGGCACTATATGTTGCAACGGTTGCAAGAACCTACAGAAAAGCTATAGACGATTATATGGAATCGCCTGATAAGTATAAGGAGAATATGCCGTGGTATCTTGACCAGATATCCGATTGTACTTATAGACAGTTTACTACGGGATTCTTCTACAATAAGCCTTCGGAAGATGCGCAGATATATACCAGCAATACGTATCTTAGAGATTATACATTCCTCGGTATTGTAGGCGATACCGATGAAAACGGATTATACAGAATCGAGCAGAAGAACAAGTTCTCGGTCGGGGAAGTAATAGAGGTCATGAAGCCTAGCGGAGATAACATCGAGGTTACGGTTAAAAGAATAGTCAACGACGACGGTGAAGATATGGAGAGCTGTCCGCATCCTTTACAGTCGTTGCATATAGATCTTGGAATGTCGCTTGAGAAATACGATGTTCTGAGACGCAAAGAAGATGACAGACTAGAAGAATAAAGGGAGGAAGTTTAAATGTCATGGTTTTTCTTATCACTCATCTGTGTATGCGGATGGGGTCTTGCGGATCTGTTCTATAAGAAAGGAACAGATGAAGAGGATTCTTATTCACACCTTAAGATAGCGGTGTGGGTAGGTATTGTAATGGGCGTATGTGCAATCGGATTACTTATTGCATCTATGTCAGAGACGAGTTTCACTTTTGCATCGCTTATTGACGGAGCCGTTAAGTATGCACCGGTTTCACTTTGCTATATCATATCGATGGTGATCGGATATGCGGGATTAAGATATCTTGAGTTATCAATCGTATCTCCGGTACAGAATGCATCGGGAGCACTTTCGATGATATGTATGATTATATTCTTCACACTTAGAGGCAAATTCGGCGGCCTTGTTGATGAATTCAGCTTGATTGAATTCATCGGAACGGTTCTTATCGTAATCGGTATGATTGTGCTTGGATTTGTTGAGCAGCATCTGTCACATTCCGAGATGCCTGATGCCGATAAGAAGTATAAGTATGGTGCGTTAGCGCTTTTATTCCCGATTCTTTACTGTGTATTCGATACAATCGGAACAGCAGCAGACGGTATTGTACTTGATGAAGAGACAGGACTCGGATTCGGAGAGATTGATGTAATTATCCTCTACGGACTTACATTCTTCATCGCAGGTATCGTTGCATATATCTATATGTGGATAAGAACAAAGAAGGCATATAATCCTTTTGCCAAGAGCGAGAGACCGAAGATGTGTGCGGCATGTGCAGAGGAATTCGGTCAGGTATTCTACGTATACGCAATGGCAGCTAAGCCTGTTATAGCAGCGCCTATGGTAGCAAGCTACTGTATCGTATCCGTCATCTTAAGCCATATATTTTTGAAGGAGAAGCTTACAGAGGGACAGTATATATCGATAATATTTGTAATCATCGGTATTTTCTTACTTGGAATTGCCGACGGACTCGGAGCATAGAAGATAATATAAAAGAGATGTCACTAAGAAGTGGCATCTCTTATTTTTTATAAGAAATTGGCTATTGCAAGTAAAGCCATTGCTTCGATTACAACACCGATTCTTGTTGCGATACAGGTGTCGTGACGCCCTTTCAGCGTAAGTACGGCAGGATTGCCGTCACGATCTATGGTATGCTGCGGAATACTTATGGAAGGAGTAGGCTTAACGGCTACATGTATTATAATGTCCTCACCTGTACTTATGCCGCCAAGGATTCCACCATGGTAATTATTCCGGGAGATAAGGCTCTTGTTGTCTATGCCGAGAAACTCGTCGTTGGTGACACTTCCCGTATTATATGCCGCTTCAAATCCCAGTCCGAAAGAGATACCTTTAACCGCACCTATAGACATAATTGCATAGGAGAGTGCTGCATCAAGCTTATTAAAGACAGGCTCGCCGATACCGGCTGGAACACCGTGAATTATACAGTTAACCACGCCGCCTACGGAATCCCCCTTTTCACGCATATCTTTTAAAAGGGCAATCTGCTCATCGTTAATCTTTCCGTCGAAGCTTGGAATACTTCCGATGGAATCTATTGATGATTCTGCGGTAATTCCGTATCTTGCGGAAAGTATCTGTGCGATAACTCCGCCTGCAGCAACTCTGGTAAGGGTCTCTCTGCCGCTTGCGCGTCCGCCGCCTACGGGTATCCCGCCGTATTTCATATCATATGTAAAGTCTGCATGTCCGGGACGATAGAGATTACGATATGATTCATAATCTGACGAACGGACATTATTATTCTCGAATTCAAGGATTAACGGAGTATTATCAATGGTCATATCATCATTAAGGCCCGATACGACTTTGACAATATCGTCTTCATGACGCGGGGTTCCGCCGTAGATGTCAGCAGGCTTACGGCGATTGATATAGGCCGTAAGAGCGCTTTTATCAATAGTGAATCCTCCCGGAAGTCCTTCGATTGAAACGGACATGGTCTTATCATGTGAACCGCCGCAGGTTGTGATCTTGATCTTGTTACCGAATGTGGAACTTTCCATTATATCAGTCTCCTTATAATCAAAAACGGAACATTGAGCAACGCATATTTCAGAAGTTATAATATCATATTAAAACAAAATGTGCTATCATAATAGATATCTATATTCAGTATTACGAGGTATATATGAGAGCCGGAATCGTAACAATCAATGGTTTATATAATTATGGCAATCGACTGCAGAATTACGCGGTTTCAGCCTATCTTAATAAGCTCGGGGTCGACAATAAGACCTTGATCCCGCAACCGATGTCATTTCGGTGGGCGATGGAAGGCGACGAGCTTACGTATATGAAGAACAAGGATAGTGTCAAACTTATTCCCAATCTTAAGAAACGTTATAATTTTAAGCTTTTTAACGAGGACTATATACCATATGAGCTTGTTAAGAAGGTAAAGTTCGATAAGGAAACCGCAAATAGATACGATAAGTTCGTTACAGGTTCGGATCAGGTATTCAATCCTTTGTTCAGAAGCTCTCTCGGGCAGATGGACAATAATTTTCTTACGTTTGCACCACCTGAGAAGAAGGTTCCTTTTGCGCCGAGTATCGGTATGGATGCGATACCGGATAAGTGGACTGACTTCTTCTATAAGGCGCTTATAACTTTTCCGGCATTGTCATGCAGGGAGCAGTCGGGTGCGGATCTTATGGAGCAGATAACGGGAAGACGCGCGAAGGTTGTTATAGATCCGACACTTATGATAGACAGAAGTTCGTGGGAGAAGATCGCGAAGCCTCTTGACGGCTTTGATTACGGAACCCCGTATATATTATATTATTTTCTTGGGGATAAAGATGTGGAGATGCCACTTGATCTTAAGGCAACATTAAACAGCGAGAAGTTAAAACGCGGACTTAAGGATGTGGTGCTTAACGACCCGTTTGATGAATCCGCGAACACAGCAGGACCTGCGGAATTCCTTCATTTATTTGAGAATGCATCTTTAATCGTCACTGATTCCTTCCATGGAGCGGTTTTCTCATTGATATTCGAGAGGCCGTTTGTTACGGTCCGAAGAACCTTAAGACAGGGTAACGAGAGCATAGATATGTCCGGAAGGCTTAATACATTGCTTACTTCGGTGGGACTTGCGGATAAGCTTCCGAAGCAGGAAGGCTTTAATGTCGAATCGCTTTTTAACGCGGATTATAACGACGCTTACGGCAAATTGAGATTATTGCAGAACGAGCATGAGGCTTTTCTTATAAAAGCGCTCGGAATCAAGTAATCAAAGAGGTATTATAAGTTGGATAATTTAAGTAGAATATACGAAGCACAGGGAAAGTATATTACGAAGTCTTTTGCCAAAGATCACGAAGTAATAATATATAATCCCGAATATCTTAATATCGAATACGGTGCCAAATTAAGTATAGAACCGTCCTCATATCTCGAGCTTCTTGCGCCGTTAACGGTTAAAAGCGGTGCAACATTAACTATAGGCAGGAACGCAATGTTGACCGTGAAGATCAAGACTGTTTTGAATAGCGGTGATGTCGTGAATGTTAAAGAATCAGAGGAATACTCATTATGAAATGGTGGCTTAGTATGAAAGAATGCACAGGCTGCCTTGCCTGTGAGAATATATGTGGCAGTAATGCGATTACGGTAGTTAAGAATGAGGCGGGATTCCTATATCCCTCCATCAACAATGCAAGATGCATTAATTGCGGAGCATGTAAAACCGTGTGCCCGGTTAATAAAGTTATGGAGAACGGGAACTTCTATAAGGACGGAGATCGTGTGGATGTATATGCCGCATGGAACAAGAATCAGGAGATAAGGCTTGATTCCACATCCGGCGGAATATTCTCGGTACTTGCGGAAAGAACCATATGTGAAGGCGGAATGGTTGTCGGGGCAATCTTTAATGAGAACCTTGACGTGGAGAATGTACTTATCAAGGATATGGAAGACCTTGCATCCTTAAGACGCTCGAAGTATGTGGCGTCTAATCCGAAGCATATATATCGTGAAGTCAAAGAAGCAATTAAAGAAGGAAAGAATGTGCTTTTCTGCGGTACTCCATGTGAGGTTGCCGCTGCCAAAGCGTATATAGGCGATTCGGACAATTTGTTGCTTGTGGACTTCGTATGCCGCAATACCAAT
>JAILJL010000205.1 GCA_024694785.1 Lachnospiraceae bacterium | reverse complement strand
CATTCTTACAGATTCGGCAGATGAACCTATCACACTTGCAGGAAACGAAAACTCATAATAGAAATAGTATGTTTTACTTCCAAAGATCCACCATCCGCTCGACTTCGTCTCGCTGTCAGTTGCGACTTGCGCACCCGATATTCCGCTTATTGAAACTCTGCCGCTGTAATATGACGTCGAAGATGATGTCTTGTTGAAACTAAACTCTCTTTGCGCTCCTCCGTCAGTCTGTAAATAGTAGGACTGACCCGTAATCAACGCATCTGTGGCATCTGCGCCATAGATTGCGATATATCCGTATATTGTATCGCCATCCCATACAATCTTGGCATCAAGATCCGCATTGCTGAAATTAGTTGTCTGTCCGGCAACCGCGCTCCAATCAGAGAAATCACCATCAATATTGATTCCGCTGTATGTCCCTTTAAGTTCATCATAATTAAAGTCGGGAGCTTTGGCAGTTACATAATCGTAACCTTCCGGCTTCGCAGGTTCGTATGATGTTGCAGCCTTATAAGGAGCTGCATCTTTAATCGACGAACTCCATATTATTCCTCTGTCCTGGCCGGTAACTTCTTCATATAATACATGATAATTATCCTGAGAAGTTACAAAGAAGCTCTCTTTTCCTATAAAAGATTCAGGTATGAACACCTCGGAATAACGAGCTTTGTCATCATACGAGGTGATAATTGATGCCCCGTCAATCTCATCAACAGAACCATCGTATACCTTAGCCCCGTCCTTATATATAAGATTAATGGTCTTAAGGGAACGGTCATTATGTATAACATACAAGTTGACCTCGTCATATGCCTTATTGCTTATGACATAGAAATAATAGCCATCATCGCCCTTAAGCACTGCATAATAAGGTACAATCTGACCTCCCTCGGTAAGTTCCACATTATTCCAGTCAACCACAAAGCGAGTCTCCATAACGCCCGTACCTGCAGCAGTCGCAACACCCGCAACCGGCATCGCAACAACTATCACAAGCATAAGCGTTGCAATAATACGTTTAATCAACTCTCTTCTCATTTTCTCACTCTCCATACAAAAAACTAAAAAACAAAACGTCTCTGTATCTGAAAACTCGCAAAGAACAACAAGCAGTCAACAATTATCTTCCAGATAGTCTCAACACCGCCGAGTCCGGTTGAAAGAAGTGTTACAAGCCCTGCAGAACACAAAAGCTGAACAACGCACAGAACAGCGTACTTAAACGCGCTGTGCTTTCGTGCATTCTTATGCTGAAATACCACTTTCTTATTGATAAGATAGTTAAGCGCAGCAGATATAACTCTTGCCATAGCTGTAGCTATCGGTATTGAATACACCTTATCCATACCGGTTCCTTTTAAAAGGATATTAAACACGGTAAATAAAGCAATGTCGGTGGCGCATCCTATAAGCGACGAGAAACAGAACTTAAAGAAAACAACAAATATCTTAAGCGAATCCTTAAAAGGCTTATAGTTGGATTTCCTGTTCTGCTCAAAATATACCGTCTCTATCTCATACTCCTCTATCCCTATGTCGTAGATTCTGGTGTCAAGGAGCATATTGGTCTCATACTCGAACTTCTCGCCGACCACTTTAAGAAGATCCTTCATATATCCGGCAGGGATACCGCGGAGTCCTGTCTGCGTATCGGTAACTTTAATTCCGCATACCAGCTTCATGCAGGTCCTTGTGAACTTATTGCCTATCTGACTCTTAGCAGGAACATTAGACTTATCAAAATCACGACATCCCAGAATGAGTTTATCAGGCTTACTGATAAGTATATCGGCACATTTTGCGATATCCTTAGGCAAATGCTGACCATCCGCATCGGCAGTTACTACACCGATAATATTCGGAAATCGCACAAGTGCTTCATTAAATCCGGTCTTTAGTGCTCTTCCCTTACCCATATTAATCGCATGATGAACTACATATGCACCAAGTTCTTCTGCTTCTTTAAATATGGTATTCTTAATCTCTTCCTTACTTCCGTCATCAACCAAAAGAATAGGATCATCCCACCCCTCGGCTTTCATATCTTTAATTAATTCGATAAGCTTATCTTCCGGATTAAGCGCCGGAATAAGCAGACATACATTTCTCATATACCTTACCCTATTTATAAATTTATTATTTACCTGCTAATTTTTTCTTCTTCATCTCTTCTATAATCTTCTCTTTAAGATCAAGTGCCTTGTTCTTCATACGCTGATTTGCAGATGGCGATGTAAGAACCGAAGATACAAGTCTGCCGGCATTCTCAATCTTACCGAGCTTAAATGACATAACTGCAAGAAGTATAGACATTGTTGCCTCATCCATACCGCACATCGGGAATGATTCCGACTGAATTGCCTTATATAATCCATCATAAGCCTGAGCGTAAAATGCATTTTCTTCCGCTTTGCACTTCTGCTTCTCTTCTTCCTTTGCTTCAGAATTGGCAGCAAGCTCCTCGCCCTTTCCGCGAAGAAGCCAGGCTATATTAAGACAAAGATACGCCTTCTCACTTATCTTATCCTTTTTTGCAACCGAGTTAAAAAGCGCAAGCTTGTATCTTTCAAGCGCCTCATCGTATGTATATGCATTCGGAACTTCTGCAGGTCCCGTAGGCTTAAACTTGGCACATACATTCTCCTGAAGAAGCTTACGTTGAACTGATGTCATTGTATCCGCGCATCTTGTAAGGGCAGTATATCCGCAATAAGGGCAGGATATAAGTCCGTACTTTAATGTATCTATATACTGATATCTGGGTCTAAGATCATCATCGGAATCAAGTCTCTTCACTCTTCCGGTCTTAACCTGCAATGTCATAAATGTCTTGTCACACATATGACATCTTGCACCCTTCTTAAGTAAGAAATCCGCCTCCTTCGGCGGTTCCTCAGCCTTCACTTCACCATTCCCATCAACCTGCTTCTTCTTACCTTCGTCAAAGATGTCCGCAAACATATCTTCCGAGGTCGACAAGCCAAATTTCTCG
>JAILJL010000200.1 GCA_024694785.1 Lachnospiraceae bacterium | reverse complement strand
ATTATCACCATAGGGAAGTGATACTAATAATCTTCTTCTTCTTCGCCTTCGGATATATCGCTCTTCGGCTTCTTAAGGCCTTCTATCTTGATACCATGCTTCTCTGCATAATCCCAAAGCGCTGCATGAATTGCCTCTTCTGCAAGAAGTGAGCAATGTACCTTAACAGGCGGAAGTCCGTCAAGTGCTTCCATAACTGCCTGATTGGTAACTTTTAATGCCTCTTCAATGGTCTTACCCATTACAAGCTCTGTTGCCATTGATGATGTAGCAACTGCCGCACCGCAGCCGAATGTCTTGAACTTACAATCTCTTATTATACCGTTATCATCGATATCAAGATACATTCTCATGATATCTCCGCACTTTGCGTTACCTACGGTGCCAACGCCTGATGCGTTCTCTATCTCGCCAACGTTTCTTGGATGCTGGAAATGATCCATTACTTTCTCGCTATACATATTTTTACCTCCGTTATTATCCTATTTGTTCTGCTTCTTAACGAAATCTTCGTAAAGAGGTGACATTGCTCTTAATGTCTCTATTATCTTCTTTAATTCATCAACCGTGTAATCAATCTCTTCCTTAGTGGTCTCATAGCTTAATGTAAGTCGAAGTGAACCATGAGCAATCTCATGAGGAAGCCCGATTGCAAGAAGTACATGAGACGGATCAAGTGAACCTGATGTACATGCAGAACCTGAGGATCCGCAGATACCCTTGCCATCAAGCATAATAAGCATCGATTCGCCTTCTATGAATCTAAAGCATGCATTAACATTGTTAGGAAGTCTATGGGTTCTTGAACCATTGATCTTGGTATAAGGAATCTCATTCTCAAGTCTTCCGATCAAATAGTCACGGAGCTCTGATTCCTTCTTGATTCTCTCATCAAGTGTAGCTGCTGCAATCTCGCATGCCTTACCGAATCCCGCGATACCCGGAATATTCTCTGTACCTGCACGGCGCTTTCTTTCCTGTGCACCGCCGTGTACGAAGGACTTAATCTTAACGCCCTTTCTTATATAGAGCATTCCGACGCCCTTTGGTCCATATAACTTATGTCCGCTTGCTGAAAGCATATCGATGTTCATCTCGTCAACATTAATGTGCACCTGGCCGAATGCCTGAACCGCATCGGTATGGAAGTATATTCCATGCTTATGGACAACCTCGCCGATTTCTTTTATCGGCTCGATTGTACCGATTTCATTATTGGCAAACATAATGGATACAAGGATTGTATCAGGACGAATAGCCTTTTCAACCGCCTCAGGAGATACAATACCATCTTCATCAACGTCAAGATATGTTACTTCAAATCCATTCTTCTCTAAGTATTCGCAAGTATGAAGAATTGCATGATGTTCTATCTTTGATGTGATTATGTGCTTACCCTTATCCTTCAATAACTCTGCAGTAGCCTTCAATGCCCAGTTATCTGCTTCGGAACCGCCTGCCGTGAAATAAATCTCGTCAGTATTGGCTCCTATCAATTCAGCAACCTTAGTTCTTGCATTTGTCAATGCTTCCTTAGCCTTGGCTCCTACAGAATAGATTGCAGATGCATTACCATAATTCTCCGTAAAAAACGGAATCATTGTCTCCACAACTTCAGGACGAACCTTGGTTGTTGCGGCATTATCAAGATATACGACTCTATCCATAATAATTAATCTCCTTTGCGGCTGTCTGCTATAAGCTCGCTGATAAATATATTGTTAATAGTATCATTGACGCTATCGTTAATTTTCTTCCATACAAGCCTTGTAGTACAATGCCCTACCGCCCCGCAAGAGTGCTCGCAGGACTCTTCTTCCGTAGCGCATTCCACCGGTGACAAATCTCCTTCCAGCGCTCGCAGCACATCTCCTACCGAAATATCCTCAGGCTTTCTTGATAACACATATCCGCCCGATGCACCACGAACCGCTTCCACAAGATTCGCTTTCTTAAGCTTCGTCATAAGCTGCTCGAGATAACTTATCGAGATATCCTGGCGCTTTGCAACTTCTGCAAGGGATACAGGTTCCTCTTCCGAGTAAATCGCTATATCGACAAAAGCTCTTAAACCATAACGTCCTTTTGTAGATAGTTTCATGTGATTACCTCACCAAATTCAAATCCTACCGATTCAATTCCTACAATTTTAATTCTTACAATTTCAATTCCTACTATTTCTGTCAGAATTATAATAACATCTAACCGGAGAAATTACAAGTACGTAAATTACAGTTTTAATTAAAGATTAGTACAAACTTATATAAATCAAAATATAAAAATAAGGAGAACCTCTCGGTTCTCCTTAAAATAATCTCATTAAACTCTTGAAAGATACTCACCTGTACGTGTATCAATCTTAATTACTTCGCCCTGCTCTACGAATAACGGAACATAAACCTGAGCACATGTCTCAACGATTGCAGGCTTTGTAGCACCCTGTGCCGTATCGCCCTTGAATCCAGGCTCTGTCTCGGTAATTGTAAGCTCTACGAAGAGAGGCGGTTCAACTGCGAATACGTTACCATTATGGGAACATACCTTAACCATCTCGTTATCCTTAACGAACTTCAATGCATCACCGATTGCATCCTTATTAAGGCCGATCTGCTCATATGACTCAAGATCCATGAAATAATAAAGATCTCCGTCATTGTAAAGATACTGCATATCCTTACGATCTATTCTTGCTGCCGGGAACTTCTCTGTCGGTCTGAATGAAGTCTCAACAACACCACCATTCTTAACATCCTTTAACTTGGTACGTACGAAAGCGGCTCCCTTACCCGGCTTAACATGCTGGAATTCTATAATCTGGCATACCTTTCCATCATATTCAATAGTCATACCATTTCTGAAATCTCCTGCAGAAATCATGCATTTTCCTCCTTAGTATACATCACTAATCTTCAACTTATTCTATAATAATTATCACTATACATGCCACTGATGGCAACAATCTATGATATTATACCTTATATACATATTCATTTCAAGCTTTTTCTTATCCGAATATAACTTCCGAATATAACTTTTATTCTAATAGAACTTTCTTCCGGCGCGACCACTTATCTTATAAGCTACAATGATAAAAAACTCGACAAATCGCTTTAACACAATCTGTATCTCTTCATGTGCCGCCACTTTACCTACAAGAATAGTCTTGATTCCCGTGAGATTAGCTCCCGCCACATCGGTGAATATCTGATCGCCTATAGATATGGTATTGGTCTTGTCCGTTTCCATAAGCTCCATCGCCTGTATATATCCTTTTCTTCTAGGCTTTGAAGCCTTATGGATATAATGCACATGCACATCGTCATTGAACATCTTTACACGCTCTTCCTTATTGTTCGATAGAAGGCATATCTCAAATCCCAGAGCTTTTAACCTGTCAAAAAGTTCTATCGCCCGGGCATCGGCCGGGGCTCCATGTTCAACAAGCGTATTGTCTATATCAAAAATGATTCCTCTATATCCTAATTGATACAGTTTTTCATAATCAACGGAATAAGCAGACTCTTCCATTGCATTCGGAAATAAACACATATATACTCCTTAAAAAGGGGGCCGGATTAAATCCGACTCCATATTGATTATTCTAGTTAAATGATATATCGAAGTTCTCAAGCTGACGTTCTGTCTTCTCTGCTGCTGCAGTAGGAACGAACTCCTTGAACTGAGCGATTGCCTCGTCTTTTCTCGCCTTAGGAACAGTGTTCATAACATCGAGCTTTGTGATATCTACTTCGGAACCCTTCATTGAATATCTCTTATCAGGCTCATACTTCTTGGCAAAATCATAAGAAGTCTCTGTCTGTCTTGCTCTTGCTTCCAAGTCTACGCCATTAGCCTTAACGCTTGTATTCTTAAGCTCTTCAGAAGTGGTTACTACGTTAGCTTCGTTATTTATTTTACCAATATACCCTACTGCTTCGTAAGGTCTGATTCCTGTAATATTCATATCAATACCTCTCAACTATCCGTGTTAACTTCGTGCATCCATTGCACTCTTGGTAGTCACAATACGTATATCGGAAGCAAGAAAAAATTACTTTAGTCAAAAATTGTGAACAGTTTGTTATCTTTTATTTCTTGTCGAGAATCTTCTTAAGTTCATTCATGAATGTATTAACATCCTTGAACTCACGATATACGGAGGCAAATCTTACATAGGCTACTGCCTCAAGATCTTTAAGATGACTCATAACAATCTCGCCAATCTCGGATGAAGGAACTTCCTTCTCCTCTCTTGCGAAAATCTCTGTCTCTACGTCATCCACAAGCTTATTAATCTGCTCTGCAGAGATTGGTCTCTTGTGGCAGGCACGCAATACGCCTGCTTCTATCTTGGAACGATCATACTGCTCTCTGTTATTATCCTTCTTAATGACAATAAGCGGTATAGTCTCAACCTTCTCATACGTGGTAAATCTCTTATTACAATCATCACAGATACGGCGACGACGGATTGAACGGTTATCATCAGCCGGTCTTGAATCGATTACTCTTGTATTCTCACTACTGCAAAACGGACACTTCATTAAGCAAATCCTCCTGTTAAGTAAACTACATATAGTGTCATTTACTACTCATATATACTATATGCTACATCAACTATATGTAAAAAGCAAGCAAAAGCGCGAATATTTAACGATTTAAACATTAAATCTGAAGAGAATAACATCTCCGTCCTTAACAACGTAATCTTTTCCCTCAAGTCCAACAAGGCCTTTCTCCTTGGCTGCCGTCATAGAGCCGAGCTCCATAAGGTCCTTATAATTAACAACCTCTGCCTTGATAAAACCTCTCTCAAAATCGGTATGGATCTTACCTGCAGCCTGAGGCGCTTTGGTACCGACCTTAATTGTCCAGGCACGGCACTCGTCTTCTCCTGCTGTGAGGAATGATATAAGGCCGAGAAGTTTGTAGCTTGCCTTGATGAGCTTTTCAAGACCGGATTCCTTAAGTCCTAAATCTTCAAGGAACATCTGCTTCTCGTCATCATCAAGTTCCGAGATCTCCTGCTCTATCTCCGCACAGATAACGAACACTTCGTCTCCGTCATTTTTCGCAAATTCCTTAACCGCCTTGACATGCGCATTGCTATCACCGTCATCCGCAAGATCGTCTTCAGATACGTTAGCAGCAAAAATTGTAGGCTTGGCTGTAAGAAGGTTTAATTCCTTCATTATCGCGATTTCATCTTCGTCTTCGAAGTTTAAACTCTTGGCCATCTTGCCTGCTTCAAGATGAGCTTTTATAGCTTCAAGAACAGGTAATTCCTTAGCTGCA
>JAILJL010000199.1 GCA_024694785.1 Lachnospiraceae bacterium | reverse complement strand
GATGTTATGATGTGTGTAAAAGCGCATGAATTAATAGCCGACAAGACGATATACCCGCTTCATGTCGGAATAACCGAACCGGGAACTTTGTCTTCGGGTAATATTAAGTCGGGTATCGGTCTCGGATTGATATTATCACAGGGAATCGGAGATACCATAAGGGTATCTCTTACGGGTGATCCGATTAATGAAATAATATCCGCCAGAACAATACTTAGGACTTTGGGATTAAGAAAAGGCGGTATAGAGCTTGTGTCTTGTCCTACATGCGGAAGAACCGAGATTAATCTTATTGCCCTTGCTAATGATGTTGAGAAACTTATTATGAATTACGATTATGATATTAAAGTAGCCGTAATGGGATGTGTGGTTAACGGACCGGGTGAAGCAGCAGAAGCAGATCTTGCGATTGCAGGTGGCAAGGGAGAGGGGCTTCTTATCAAACACGGAGAGATTATACGTAAGATCAAAGAAGAAGAATTCGTAAATACACTTAAATATGAACTTGATCATTGGAGTGAAAGTTAATGAATCTGTTTTTGGATGTATTTCCCAATATCAAATTGGCTGATGATCTGATGATGATGGTAAAAGACGTCGAGGTCTCAAAGGTTGCGGCGAATAAAGCTTTTACCTTAATCAGAATATATATAGAATCCCATCATATAATTGATAAGAAATCAATATATGAATTGGAAAGAATAATCAAGAATACGATATATGCCGGGAATCCCGAAGCATCTGTCAGGATAAACGAGACATTCAGGCTTTCGAGTCAGTACACGGCAGAATCGTTCTATAATGAATATAAAGACAGTATGAGTCTTGAGCTTAGAAATACGGAGGTTATTCTAAGCTCTGTTCTTGATGAGAGTAAAGTATCATTTAATTCCCCGAATGAAATGATAATATCGCTTCCAAAGACCGTTATTGCAGAGGAAATGTACGAGAAAATAGTCGAGTACATGGATATGGTC
The DNA here is from genome assembly GCA_024694785.1 of Lachnospiraceae bacterium. Taxonomy (GTDB): domain Bacteria; phylum Bacillota; class Clostridia; order Lachnospirales; family Lachnospiraceae; genus XBB1006. Next base: position 16,200 of record JAILJL010000199.1, on the reverse strand, counting down.
TTTAAAAAGCGCGCAAATCTTAACGTTAATTATGATGTCGATTATTATGAAGTTGACTATGAATTGTCCAATCTTAAAAAGGACGCAATGCTTCGCGAGAAGGTAATGAAGATCGAGAAGGTTCTTGAAAAGGTTAATGACGATGCAATAACATTTGCGAATAAAAACGATGTGGCAAGCTTTGATAACGATGATATGAACAAAGTGGTTAAAAAGCAGGAAAATACTGCAGAGAATAAAGAATCAAAGCACTCTTTCAAAAATGATAAGGGGAATTTCAGAGAAAGAACCATATCAAAGAGTAATAATCCGGATGTTATATACGGTCGCGATTTTGAAGAAGAGCATATCAATATTGTGGATATAGAAGGCGAGAATGTGGAAATTGTCATAAGAGGAATGATAGTTTCCGCCGAGTCGAGAGAGCTTAGGAAGACCGGCAATTTTATAATAATATATAATATTACCGATTTTACGGATACTATATCATTTAAGCTTTTTGTAAAACCTGATGATAAAGCCGGGATTGAAGAAGCACTTAAGGTAAAGAGCTTTTATAAGCTTAAGGGGATGGTTGCAATGGATCCTTATTCTCATGAGCTTTCTTTATCGCACATCACCGGAATTAAGAAAAGCTTCGACTTCCGCGTTCCGAGAATTGATAACGCGGTAGAAAAACGCGTCGAGCTTCATTGTCACACCAAAATGAGCGATTCGGATGGTGTCTCTGCGGTAGAAGATATCATGGATAGAGTTGTAAGTTATGGCCATAAGGCATTCGCCATCACGGACCATGGCAATGTACAGGCATTTCCCCTGGCATTTCATCATATAAAAGATCATTATAAAGATGCGGATTTCAAGATAATATACGGAATGGAAGGTTATATTGTCGATGATACCCTTGGTATTGCTGTTAACTCGAAGAATCAGCCGTTAAACGGCGAGTATGTGGTATTTGACCTTGAGACAACAGGCCTTTCTGCTGCGAATGATAAGATTATAGAGATTGGTGCCGTTAAGGTCATTAACGGTGTTATAACCGACAGATTTTCAACTTTTGTCAATCCGAATGTCCCGATTCCGTATAGAATTGTAGATTTAACAGGTATTTCCGATGAGATGGTAATTAATGCGGAAACAATAGAAGAAGTATTGCCGAAGTTCATGGAATTTGTCGGTGATGCTGTTCTTGTTGCGCATAATGCCGCTTTTGACACCGGCTTTATCAATGCAAAACTGGCGGATATCGGAGTTAGTCGTAACTTTACAATTGTTGATACCATATCAATGGCAAGATGCCTTATACCGACAATTTCAAAGTATACCTTAGACCATGTTGCGAAGACGCTTAAGATAAGTCTGGATAATCATCATAGAGCTGTAGATGATGCGGAGTGCACGGCGGAAGTTTTTATCAAGTTATCTAACAGATTAAAGGATGCGGGACTCAATACATTGGATGAAGCCAATGCCTTTGCCCGTGATGATGAAGCGTCCATAAGAAAGCTGCCTCATTATCATATAATCTTTCTTGCAAAAAACGAAACCGGAAGAGTTAATCTATATAGAATTGTCTCGGAGTCACATCTTAAGTATTATAACAGAGTACCTTGCATTCCAAAGAGCTTTGTGGAGAAGCATCGTGAGGGAATAATTATAGGTGCGGCCTGTATTGAGGGTGAACTGGGTCAGGCATTGGTAAGGAACAAAAGCGATTCCGAAATTGCAAATATCGTATCTTTTTATGATTATCTCGAGGTGCAACCTGTTGCTAACAATATGTTCATGATAAGAGGGGATAAGAAGGTATATGATACGGTTGAAGATTTAAGAGATATTAACCGTAAGATAGTTAAGCTTGGCGAACAGTTCAATAAACCTGTTTGTGCGACTTGCGATGTTCATTATCTTGATCCCGAAGACGAGATCTACAGGAGAATTATCCTTGTAGGAAAGGGATTTGCAGACGAGGATTCGGCACTCTATCTAAGAACAACCGAAGAGATGCTTGAAGAGTTCTCATATCTTGGAGCGAAGAAAGCAGAAGAGGTTGTTATTAAGAATACCAATATGATTGCGGATATGTGTGAGTACATAGAGCCTGTGCGTCCGGATAAATGTCCGCCGGTTATTCCCAATTCCGATGCGATGCTTCGAGAAATTTGCTATCACAAGGCACATTCTATGTATGGTGAAGAACTGCCTAAGATTGTAGCGGAACGACTTGAGCGCGAACTTAATTCGATTATCGGTAATGGCTATGCGGTTATGTACATAATTGCCCAAAAGCTCGTATGGAAGTCCGTGGAGGACGGATATCTTGTAGGCTCACGAGGTTCGGTAGGTTCTTCTTTTGTTGCGACTATGGCGGGAATTACGGAAGTCAATCCTTTGTCACCGCATTACTATTGTAAAGCATGCCATTACAGCGACTTTGATTCTGTTGAAGTTAAGGCATATGCCGGAATGGCCGGTTGCGATATGCCTGATAAAATATGCCCTAAATGCGGTGCAAAGCTTATGAAAGACGGCTTTGATATTCCTTTTGAGACTTTCCTCGGATTTGAAGGCGATAAAGAGCCTGATATTGATCTTAACTTCTCCGGAGAATATCAGACCAAGGCTCATAAATATACCGAAGTTATTTTCGGTGAAGGACAGACGTTTAGAGCAGGTACTATAGGTACCCTTGCGGATAAAACCGCATATGGTCTTGTTAAAAAGTATTATGAAGACCACGGGATACACAAACGTGAAGCTGAGATTAACAGATTGCTTCTTGGCTGTGTAGGTGTAAGAAGAACAACGGGCCAGCATCCCGGCGGTATTGTTGTATTGCCTATCGGAGAGGATATTAACTCGTTTACGCCGATTCAGCATCCGGCGGATGATATTACGTCGGATATTATAACAACACATTTCGAGTATCATTCAATCGATCATAACTTGTTAAAGCTTGATATACTGGGACATGATGATCCGACCATGGTACGTCGTCTTCAGGATTTGTCGGGTGTGGACCCGATGAATATACCTTTTGACGATCAAAAGGTTATGTCTTTATTTAAGAATACGGATGCACTGGGTATAACACCGGAACAGATTGACGGATGCCAGACCGGCTCGTTGGGATTGCCTGAATTCGGTACCGACTTCGTTATACAGATGCTTCTTGATGCCAAACCGCAGTGCTTCTCGGATCTTATAAGGATTTCCGGTTTGTCACATGGTACGGATGTATGGCTTAATAATGCCCAGGATCTTATTTTGGCAGGAACCGCAACGATTTCAACTGCTATTTGTACAAGAGATGATATTATGACGTATCTTATTCATAAGGGTCTTGATCCCGAAATGAGTTTTAAGATAATGGAAGATGTACGTAAGGGTAAGGTCGCAAAGGGAGCATCAAAGAAATGGGATGAGTGGAAGCAGGAGATGATAGATCATGACGTACCTGAATGGTATATTGATTCCTGTAATAAGATTAAATACATGTTCCCGCGCGCCCATGCTGCGGCCTATGTCATGATGGCGTGGCGTATAGCATATTGGAAGGTATATTATCCGCTGTGTTATTATGCGGCGTATTTCTCCATACGTGCAGAACTTGATTATGAGCTTATGTGCCAGGGTGAAGATAAGCTCAGATTCTTTATGAATAGCCTGAAGAATAAAGACAACCCTACCGCGAAAGAAAAAGATATGCTTAAGGATATGCGAAGCGTATTGGAGATGTATGCAAGAGGATACGAGTTCATGAAGCTCGATATATATAAAGCACATCCGAGAGATGTCACCATTATTGACGGTAAATTGATGCCGCCGATATCCAGCGTCAGCGGACTTGGAGGTGTAGTAGCAGATAACATTTCGGAAGCCGCAAAAAATGGCCCGTTCCTCTCGAAAGATGATTTCAAGAGCAGGGCCAAAGTTGGTGCAAGTACTATAGAATTGCTTGACGAGCTTGGTATAATCGATTTGCCTGAAAGCAATCAGCTGTCATTGTTTGATCTGGTTTAATCGACTTTACCCGGATTAAAGAGCTGTACATATACTTTGCCGGTGGTAGGAGCCATGAAGAATGTCTCCGGATTCTCATAGGATGCGAAGTATATATATGAGCTTGTTACGTTGATACTGGAATATATACCATCGGCTATTTTTTCGGATTCGGTTCCGTCAATTCTGACTCTTACAAGTGCCGGATTCTCTGATGAACCGCGCTGATAGAAGATGAAGTTGCCGTATAGATTAAAGCAATCCGCACGTTCTCTTGAAATATCAAATTTACGATGGTCAGGATCGTGAATATCCATACAGGTAACATGATAATCGTTATCCGGATCAAGATAGTATATGGATCTGCCATCAACGATCGGATTATAAAAGTTCTCCGTTGCGACCTGGATTACGGAACTGTCGGTTGTATCGATCCTGTATAATGAGTGATCGCGTTCGTAACCTGTATAGTACAGGTAATTATCCTTTGCATATACTGCAGTTACCGGCTCTCTCATAATCATGCCGTCATCTTTGCCGTCGATTTTAATACGGCTGAAAGTTGAAGCATACTTTTCGGTATATCTTATGTAATACAGATAGTTGCCGATAAGACATACATTCATTGAAGGATCGTGAACAAGAGTAACTTTCTGTTTGCCGTTTTTCTTGATGCGGCAAAGAGCGCATCTGTCGACAACCATGAAGGAAAAAGCATTGCCCGTAAGCTTGTTGTTGCGGGCATAGTAGATATAGTTATCATCAATGTTGATAAACGTAACGTAATCATCGGATATCTTGGTAAGATTGGTACCGGTCTTGGTCATTGAATATAACTTCATGCCGTCATTTGGATTGGCAAAGTATATTATGCCTTTATCCTGATCTTCACAGAAGTATCCGCCGTTATACAGATTGCCGCCGTAATTGCCGATTACGTTGCCGTCGTTGTAACGGATTCTGGAATTGATTCTGTTGACCGTAATGGTAGTTCCAATAGTGATAACTATTATAATAAGAGCAAGATATTTAAGATGATTTATGATAAAAGTTCTAAACCCCGAATAATTCATACGACATACCACCCCTTTGGTAATATTATAAAGAAAAAAATATGCAGGTTCAAGGAAAAAAGGAGATATAATGAAAACCAAATATATTTTTACCGATCTCGACGGTACATTGCTTAATGATTCGAAGGAAGTTTGCAAAGAGAATATCGAAGCGATAGATGAGGCTCTTTTAAAGGGACATCAGATTATTGCTGCCACGGGAAGGCCACTTGAAGCTGCCGTGATCGGTGCAAGGCATGCGGGATTATATAGACAGGGATGCTTTCTTCTTTGTTACAACGGCGGAATGATATATGACTGCACAAAAGAAGAAGTTATATACGAGAAAACTCTTGATATGAAAGATATAGAAGCTTTGTTTAAAAGCGCAAACGAAGCAGACATTCATGTTCAGGCGTATGACAATGGTAAGGTCATATGTCAGAAAGAAGACGACGAGATACAGTTTTACTGTAGAAACGGACAGATGCAGTATGAAATAAGGGATAATGTTCCGGAGACTTTAAGTAAGCCTTCTTTAAAAGTTCTTCTTATTTCTTTTGACAATGATAAGCTCGTAAATTTCAGGAATATGCATCGTGAATTTGAAAGCGAAAGGATGCATTCGATTTTTTCATGTCTCCAATATCTTGAATATATGCCGAGTAATGTCTCGAAAGGAGACGGAATCGGTATCCTGTCCGAGCTTTTACACTTTGATATCGAAGATTCGATAGCAATAGGAGATGAGAGAAATGATATATCCATGATTGAGAAAGCCGGAATCGGTGTTGCCATGAAAAACGCGGTGGACGAAGCCAAAAATGTGGCGGATTACATAACGGTGAAAAACAATAACGAAGGCGGAGTGGCAGAAGTCATCAGAAAATTCGTATTATAGATAAATAAGAGAAAGCTCGGGCTTTCTCTTATTTTATCGAGTAATTCTTTAATTTATCAAAGAAATCGTAAGGAACGTGAAGATTACCGCGTCCGCTGCCAAGATGTATAAAAGGCTTGTTGCTTCCGTGATAATCGGAACCGCCTGTCATTAAGAGATCGTATTTTGCGGCAAGCTTCTGCATCATATACATATCGTCATTATGATATGTAGAGTATACACCTTCGATTCCGTCAAGACCGTTGTCTTTGAAGATGGATATTATACGATCCAGATCCTTTGCGTCAAGCTTGTATAACGGAGGATGAGCAATGACCGCAATTCCATTGACACTGTGGATTAAGTTGATGGCATTTATCGAATTGATTTTCTCTCTTTTGAAATGGCAGCATTTTCCGTCGCCAATATATTTATCAAAAGCTTCTTTGCGGCATTTAAGCTGGCCGGTCTCATAAAGATATGTGGCGATATGCGCACGCGTTATTACTGCACAGGGATTGCGCAGATAGAGAGCCTCAAGCGTTATATCAAGTCCTTTATCGCGTAAAGCGGACAGAATCCTTTCGGTTCTGACGTCGCGTGCCTTGACATTTGATTCGAGTATCTCGTTGAAATGAGCGTTCTTATAATCGAAACAGTAACCTAAAATATGTATTTCGTGTCCTTCGTAATCGGTTGAAAGCTCTATTCCCGGAACAAATTCGATGCCTGCAAGTTCGCAGCTTGTCTGCATCGCAGGTATTCCCTCAACGGAATCGTGATCCGTCAAAGACAAGGCCTTAAGGTTGAGCCTTTGTGCCAGACTGACTATCTGTTCCGGTTTATCCGAACCGTCAGAATAAATGGAATGAACATGTAAATCTATAGAATTATCCATGTCGACCTCACTAAGATGTAGATTTATTTATAAAAAAATGGTAATATTAGAATAACATATGATTAGGATAAATAACAATTCTTAATTGTTTTTTATTTTATGATAAGTTTATGATAAGTTTAAAAAAGAGTATTGACATATAGATACACTTATGTTAACATATGTAGCGTTGATTCAAGCAGAGTTCCACTCTCACCTTAGCATTACGAATGACTAAGTGTTCATATGAATGATTTTTCAGAATCGTACTATGATTATGTGGATAGCTTTGCTGGCCGCATTTTTTTTATTCTTTTTTTGTTTGGAGGTGTGCACTCATTAGCGAATTAATGATCAACGAACAGATCCGTGATAAGGAAGTTCGATTAATTGGAGAAAACGGTGAACAGTTAGGCGTTGTTTCTATCGAAGAGGCTATGCGACTTGCTGACGAGGCTGAGCTTGATCTTGTAAAGATCGCACCAAAAGCGGAGCCACCGGTATGCAAGATTGTTGACTACGGTAAGTATAAGTATGAAATGCTTCGTAAAGAGAAAGAAGCAAAAAGAAAGCAGAAGACTGTTGAGTTAAAGGAAATCCGTTTGACTCCTGTCATTGACAGCAATGATCTTAACACCAAGATTAATCAGGCAATCAAATTCCTGCAAAAAGGCGATCGTGTTAAAGTTACTTTGAGATTCAGAGGACGTGAGATGGCTCATATGCAGCAGAGTAAGGTGATACTTGATCAGTTTGCGGAAGCTGCAAGTGAGGTTGCGGTGATTGAAAAGCCGGCCAAAACTGAAGGAAGAAGCATTTCAATGGTGCTGGCAAAGAAAAATTAGAGGATTTTAGGAGGACAAAATCATGCCAAAGATGAAAACTAAGAAGAGCGCTGCTAAGCGTTTTAAATTGACAGGAACAGGTAACTTAAAGAGAAATAAAGCGTTTAAGAGTCATATCTTAACAAAGAAGTCTACAAAGAGAAAGAGAAACTTAAGACAGGCTACAATTACAGACAAGACTAATGTTAAGACAATGAAGAAGATTTTACCATATTTATAATTCTAGGATATAGGGAGGAAATATCATGGCAAGAATTAAAGGCGGATTAAACGCTAAGAAGAAGCATAATAGAGTATTAAAGTTAGCAAAGGGATATAGAGGAGCAAGATCCAATCAGTACAGAGTTGCAAAGCAGTCTGTTATGAGAGCTCTTACATCTGCATATGCCGGAAGAAAAGAGAAGAAGCGTCAGTTCAGACAGTTATGGATCGCTCGTATTAATGCAGCAGCAAGAATTAACGGATTATCATACAGCAAGTTCATGTATGGTCTTAAGCTTGCAGGCGTTGATATGAACAGAAAGATTTTGGCAGAGCTTGCAGTTAACGATGCAGAGGGATTCTCTACACTTGCAGAGCTTGCAAAGTCAAAGCTTAATTAGTGCGTATAAAGTAGTTTACAAAAAAAAGATAAAAAAGTGCTTGCATTATTTATCACTTTATAGTAAACTACTCTTTGCGTGGCTCGTTGGTCAAGAGGCTAAGACGCCGCCCTCTCAAGGCGGAATCACGAGTTCGATTCTCGTACGAGCTGCTTTCCTTTGGAAATCCGTTATTATTTAACGGATTTTCTTTTTTTATCGGGAAAACGCTTGCATAATTGCCGGAAAAGTGATACTTTATAAGTGAATACGTGTTGATGCTTGAGAGTGGGCCAAAAAGTCCACTCTCAAATCTTTGTTAAGGTATTTTGCGGAGGTATTATGGACAAACGTAGCGAATATGAAATAAGAGCCGGCGCTTTAATCGAGCCGATTGTTAATGCAAGAAAATTCGAGCTTGTGGATGTTGAATTTGTCAAAGAAGGAAATGATTATTATTTACGTGCGTATATCGACAAAGAAGGCGGTATAACCATAGATGATTGCGAACTTGTTTCCAAGGCATTTGAAGAAAAGCTCGATCGGGAAGACTTTATTAAGGAGCCTTACATTCTCGAAGTAAGTTCACCCGGTCTTACAAGGCCTTTGAAGAAAGAAAAAGACTTTGAAAGAAGTATCGGTAAAGATATCGAGATTAAGACTTATAAAGCGATTGATAAGGAAAAGAACTTTGTCGGAACATTAATGTCTTATGATAAGGACAGTGTAATAATAGAAATCGACGGGACTGCTCTTACGATTGAAAGAAGTAATATATCGCTTATCAGGTTGGCGTTTGTATTTTAATCAGAACCATACAAGGAGGATTAATATAAAATGAATGAATTGTTAGAAGCCCTTGCGGTGCTTGAAAAGGAGAAGAACATTAACAGGAACGTGCTTCTTGATGCTATCGAAAATTCACTTTTGATGGCTTGCAAGAATCAGTATGGTAAAGCCGATAATGTTATCGTAGATATGAACAGAGAAACCGGCGAGTTTCACGTATACATGGTTAAGCAGGTTGTTAAAACCGTTGAAGACCCGGTATGTGAAATATCAGTTGAAGATGCAAAGAAGATTAGTTCCAAAGCAAAAGAGGGAAGCGAAGTTAAGATTGAGATTCAGAGCAAAGACTTTGGACGTATAGTAACACAGACCGCAAAGAATACAATCTTGCAGAAGATAAGAGAGGAAGAGCGCCATGCTCAGTATGAAGAATACTCAAGTCAGCAGCATGAGGTCGTTACAGGTATTGTTCAAAGAGTTGTAGGAAAGAACGTTAAGGTTAACCTTGGCAAGATTGATGCAACCTTAACTGAGAATGAAATGATACATGGTGAAGTTTTAAAGCCTACAGACAGAATTAAAGTATATGTTCTTGAAGTAAAAGAAGGTTCAAAGGGACCTCAGGTACTTGTATCAAGAACTCATCCGGAACTCGTTAAGAGATTGTTCGAATCTGAAGTTACTGAAGTTCGCGACGGTACTGTCGAAATTAAGGGTATTGCAAGAGAAGCGGGTTCAAGAACAAAGATTGCCGTATATTCCGCAGATGAAGATGTGGATCCGGTAGGAGCCTGCGTAGGTGTTAACGGTTCAAGAGTTAATGCCATTGTAAACGAGCTTAAGGGTGAGAAAATCGATATTATCAATTGGAATGAGAATCCTGCCATTTTGATCGAGAATTCTTTAAGCCCTGCAAAGGTAATTTCCGTAATTGCAGATGCAGATGAGAAGGTTGCGAAAGTCGTTGTTCCTGATTATCAGTTATCCCTTGCAATCGGTAAGGAAGGTCAGAATGCACGTCTTGCCGCAAGACTTACGGGATTTAAGATTGATATAAAGAGTGAGACGCAGGCAAGAGAAGCGGGCGATATCCTTGATTACGATGAGTATGATGAATACGATGATGAGGAATACTACGACGAAGACGGCGAGTACTACGATGAGAATAGCGAGTACTACGACGAAAACGAGGAGTATTATGATGACACCGAAGGAGAAGGTGGAGAAAACGAAGACAAGTAATAAGAGAACTCCACTTCGTATGTGCATATATTGCAGAGAAATGTTCCTGCAAAACGAACTGATAAGAGTTGTCAAGACAAAGGAATGCGAGATAACAATTGCCAATGAAGGCAGAATAAATGGCCGATCGGCATATTGCTGTCACAAAGCCGACTGTATCAATAACGTTATTAAAAAGCATTTACTTGACAGGCACTTTTCGGTATCAGTTCCGGAAAGCGTATACGAAGCGTTGAAAAAGGAGATATAACATGCAAGATAAAGTCCTATCGCTTTTATCATTGGCAACGAAGGCAGGAAAAACGGCCAGCGGTGAATTCATGGTTGAGAACGAGGTTAAATCGGGAAAAGCTTCATTGGTTATTCTGGCAACTGACTGTTCGGATAATACAAAGAAAAAGTTCCGCGATATGTGCGCGTACAGAGATACCAATATAGTTGAGTACAGCGAGAAAGAGGAACTCGGACGATGTATCGGGAAAGAATTCAGAGCCTGTGTGGCGGTATCGGATGAAGGATTTGCAGCGGGTATTCTTAAGCAACTTGATAATTTTAACGTTTAAACGGAGGTATATACGTGTCTAAGATAAAAGTACATGAATTGGCTAAGGAGTTGAATGTTGCATCTTCTGCAATTGTCGAATATTGTTTAAAACATGATATTCCGGCAAAGACTGCAAATAATGCTCTTGAAGATGATGTGGCAGATTCAATCAGAAAGAATTTTAACAAAACAACGTCAAAACCGGAAACACCGGCTAAGACAAATGCTTCTGTAGAAAAGAAACCGGAAACGGCTACAAAGCAGGAAGAAAAGAATGATGATAAAAAAGCAGATGAGAAATCGCCTGAGCATAAGAAAAAGGCCAGCATTTCAGCTGTATATAATCCGCAGTTCGGCAATAACCCGGGAGCAAAGAACGGTAAGAGAAAGACTATGAGCGGTATCGGCAACCGTCCGGAAGATAAAAGACGTCCTATGCCGGGACCAAACGGCGAAAGACGTCCGGTAAGACCGGGAGCTCCGACAGCAGCACCTGCACAGGGTCAGCCAAGACCGGAAATGAAGGCAAGACCTGTACAGCAGGAGCCTGAAAAAGCGGTAAAACCGGTTGAAAACAAACCTGTAGAGAATAAGCCGGTTGTAAATAAGCCTGCCGAGACACGTCCTGTTGAAAACAGACAGCAGGATAGCAGACAGTCAGATAGACCACAGCAGCAGGACAGACCTAGAAGAGAGTTTAATAAAGATCAGAACAGGGATGGCGGAAAGCCGTTTAACAAAGACGACAGAGGTAACCGTAATAAGCCTTTTAACAAGGATAACGGAAGACCGTTTAATAAAGATAACGACAGACCGTTTAGTAAAGACAATGATCGCAGAAATAATCAGGGACGTAATAAATTAGACGGCGATATCGACCGTATGAACAGAAATTCCGAGGCGACCACTGAAGAAAAGCCTAAGGACAGAGAGCAGAGAAGATTCAATTCAAAGCCTCAGAAACCGACATACGGACAGCAGAAAGAAAAGCATTCCGAGAATTTCTTCCAGCTTGAAAAAGTTACAAAGAAGAAAAACCACGGACCTAAGCACGAAACTGTTGATACGGATGAAGTAAGAACCCTCGTGCTTCCGGATACGCTTACAATACGAGAGCTCGCCGATAAGATGAAGAGACAGCCTTCCGAGATTGTGAAGAAGCTTTTTATGCAGGGTAAGATTGTCAATGTTAACCAGGACATTGATTTTGACACTGCGGAAGAAATTGCGCTTGAGTTCAATTGTATCTGTGAGCATGAGGTTAAAGTGGACGTAATTGAAGAACTTTTACGCGAGGATGAAGAAGACACCAATCTTATGACTACACGTCCTCCTGTAGTATGTGTTATGGGTCACGTAGATCATGGTAAGACTTCCCTTCTTGACGCAATAAGAGACACACATGTTATTGACAGAGAAGCCGGTGGTATTACACAGCATATCGGTGCATCTGTAGTAACGATTAACGGACAGAAGATTACTTTCCTTGATACACCTGGTCATGAAGCATTTACAGCAATGCGTATGCGTGGTGCTAAGTCCACTGATATAGCAATTCTTGTTGTTGCGGCAGATGATGGTGTAATGCCTCAGACCGTGGAAGCCATTAACCATGCAAAGGCTGCGGGAATTGAAATTATTGTAGCCATTAATAAGATTGATAAGCCTAGTGCCAATATTGACAAGGTTAAGCAGGAATTATCCGAGTATGAACTTATTCCTGAAGACTGGGGCGGAAGTACGGTATTCGTACCTGTATCCGCTCATACACATGAGGGAATTGACACCTTGCTCGAGATGGTACTTCTTACAGCAGAAGTATTGGAGCTTAAAGCTAATGCCAAGAGACTTGCAAGAGGTCTTGTTATTGAGGCTAAGCTTGATAAGGGCCGTGGTGTTGTTGCGACACTTCTTGTTCAGAAGGGTACACTTCATGCCGGAGATCCTGTTGCCTGCGGAAGCTCTTATGGTAAGGTAAGAGCAATGGTTGATCCTGTGGGACACAGAGTTAAGGAGGCAGGACCTTCAATGCCTGTAGAGATTATCGGTCTTAATGAAGCACCGAATGCGGGTGATACATTTGTTGCATTTGATAACGAGAAGGAAGCAAAGAACTTTGCCAACGTATTCATTTCTCAGAATAAGGAGAAACTTGTAGAAGAGACCAAGGCAAAGATGAGTCTTGATGACTTGTTCAACCAGATTCAGGCGGGTAACCTTAAGGAACTTAATATAATCGTTAAGGCAGATGTGCAGGGTTCCGTTGAAGCCGTTAAGACATCGCTTCTTAAGCTTTCCAACGATGAAGTAGTAGTTAAAGTCATCCATGGTGGTGTAGGTGCCATTACCGAAAGTGATGTTACACTTGCATCCGCATCAAATGCAATTATCATTGGATTTAACGTACGACCTGATGTACAGGCCAAGGCCACTGCCGACAGAGAAGGCGTAGATGTAAGACTTTATAAGGTTATTTACAACGCGATTGAAGATGTTGAGGCTGCCATGAAGGGTATGCTCGATCCTATCTACGAAGAGCAGGTAATCGGTCATGCCGAGATAAGACAGATATTCAAGGCATCCGGAATCGGCAATATTGCAGGTTCATATGTCCTTGACGGAAGATTCCAGCGCGGATGTAAGGTAAGAATCTCCAGAGACGGAGAGCAGATTTTCGAAGGAAATCTTGCTTCCCTTAAGAGATTCAAAGATGATGTTAAGGAAGTTAAGGCCGGTTTCGAATGCGGTCTTGTATTCGAAGGATTCAGCGATATTCAGGAAATGGATATTGTAGAAAGCTACATTATGGTTGAAGTTCCTAGATAGGAAGTGCTTAAGACATGAGAAAAAACAGCATTAAAAACACAAGAATCAATGAAGAAGTGTTGCATGAACTGTCCGATATAATAAGAGGAGAGATTAAGGATCCGAGGATTAACGAATTTACTTCTGTGGTAAGTGTGGAAGTTGCTCCTGACCTTAAGACATGCAAAGCTTATATAAGCGTACTTGGTGATGAAGAATCCCAGAAGAATACACTTGCGGGTTTGAACAGTGCAAGAGGCTATATTAAGAACCAGCTTGCAAAGAGAATCAATCTTAGAAATACACCTGAGATTACATTTATTATTGATCAGTCAATCGAATACGGCGTAAGAATGTCACATTTGATCGATGAAGTAAATGCTAATAATCGTGACGACGCTTAAATTGACAATTTAAGAGGTTTAGTATGAATCTTGACAGTATTTTAAAAGATGTTAAATCAGTCGGAATATCGGGTCATGTAAGACCCGATGGCGACTGTGTAGGCTCAACGCTTGGCCTTTATAACTATATCTGTAAGTATTATCCCGGTATTGATTGCAAGTTGTACCTTGAAAGAATACCGGATTGCTTCTATTTTCTGAATAGAGCAAAAGAAATAATACATGTTCCGGAGGACAAGGTATACGACGTTTACTTCGCTTTGGATTGCGGTGACCTTGGCAGACTCGGGGCTTTTGCGGATATATTCACCAAAGCAAGACATAAGGTCTGTATTGATCACCATAAGTCTAACAGCGGATTCGCTGATGAAGGCCTTATTGTTCCCGGTAAAAGCTCTACATCCGAGCTTATTTTCGAGCTTTTACCAAAGGACAGAATCGATAGGGATATTGCGGAGGCATTATATACGGGAATAGTGCATGATACGGGTGTATTTCAGTATTCATGTACAACTGCGGCCACAATGAGTGCAGCGGGATTCCTGATGGAACGCGGTATTGATTATTCTGCGATAGTTGACCATACATATTATGAGAAAACAATCGAGCAGAATAAAGTACTTGCATACGCCATAAATAAAGCCGAACTTGTTCTTGACGGAGCAGTGATTAAATCCGTGATTACAAAAGATGATATGACAAGATTCGGTGTAACGCCGCTTGAACTTGATGGCATTATCAATCAGCTGCGTATAACAAAAGGCGTTGAGGTTGCAATATTCTTATACGAAAGCGGGGATAACGAATATAAAGTATCTCTCCGCAGTAAAAGAAAAGTGGATTTGTCAGAAATTGCGCTTAAATTCGGCGGCGGCGGACATGAAAGAGCAGCAGGTGCCACAATGCGCGGTACGCCTGATGAGATATTCGAAAAGCTCGAAGAAGAGATTAGACATAGGTTATAATATATGAATAACGGATTTATTATCGTTAATAAAGAGCGCGGTTTCACGTCATTTGACGTATGCGCAAAGTTACGAGGTATTCTTAAGACCAAGAAAATAGGACACACCGGTACATTGGATCCTGATGCGACCGGTGTCCTTTTAGTATGTGTAGGGAACGCTACTAAGGCAGTTGATATCCTGCCTTCTGAGAATAAAGAGTATAGAGCGGTTATTCATTTTGGAATAACCACGGATACTGAAGATATATCGGGAGAAGTATTAAATAGATGCGATGACATGGTTACCGGCGAAGAGATTAAGGCGGCCGTTCAAGCTTTTATAGGCGATATTAAGCAGATTCCGCCAATGTATTCGGCCATTAAAGTGGGTGGAAAGAAGCTGTATGAACTCGCAAGAGAAGGTAAGATCATCGAACGTAAACCAAGGGATATTACGATTCACGATATCAGAATAGAGTCTATTGACTATCCGTTTGCAACAATAACCGTTTCATGTTCAAAGGGAACCTATATAAGAACTTTATGCAAGGATATCGGCGAAAAACTTAATGTAGGTGCCTGTATGGAAAGCCTTGAAAGAACAAAGGCCTGTGGTTTTGATTTAAATAATGCTTTAACTCTTTCGGAAATCGAGAAAAAAGCGCATGAAGGAAAACTTGACGACATTATTATTCCGACGGAAGAGCTTTTCAAGGAATATAATGTGGCTTATGTAAAAGAAAGTGCTGTCATTCCTGCGCAAAACGGAAACAGATTAAAACGGGGAGATTTCGAAGAAACACCTGAAAAAAATAGATTAAGAGTGCATATTAAAGAACAGTTTATCGGAATATATGAGTATGATAAGGACAGAAATGATTATAAACCATTTAAAATGTTCTTTAACCAGGAGTAGATTGTGGAAATATTGGATTCGGTTAATACTGATAAATTGAATACGGGCAGCGTTATAACCATCGGAAAGTTTGACGGGCTTCATACCGGTCATGATTATCTAATCAATACCATTAAAAGGATCGCGGAAGAAAAGAACTTAAAAACAATGGTATGTACTTTTGCAAATCCGCCTCTTGATGTAATTGACAATAACGAGAATGACGTATTGCTTACGCCTTACGAGAAGAAAACGCGAATTGCGAAGCTTAATATAGATTATCTTACCGTCTGGAACTTTGATGAGAGATTCATGCATCTTAAGCCGGAAGAATT
>JAILJL010000196.1 GCA_024694785.1 Lachnospiraceae bacterium | reverse complement strand
TTCGGCAGCGTCATAATATGCCATATCGTTATAATTCTCCGCAAAATTCGGGAGGAAGTCCGCAAGTATCGACGACGGCGACGGCACCAGAATAACCGCAGGATTAAGCTCACTGTAATCGTTTACAAATTCATCAAGCCTCTTAAGATTCTTAATGTAATTATCAAAACTTAATTTGCCTTCATATATCTTATCAAGAATATACCCGTTCTTTCCGAAATATACACCTCCGACATCTTTCATAAGAAGTCCTTTCTTATACTCTGTCGAAGCCTTCATGAGAAAATCACGCAACGGGAACTGGTCGGTTACAAATTCCGTAAGATCACTTTCAGTCTTGCCGGATAATATATCACTTATATCAAATACAGGTCTGACTGCAAGATTTCTGTTCTCGAGTTCCGAATACTCTCTGTCGCTTTTTGCAACAATGATAATGCCCGGAACAAGCATTATCGCAAAAAGCGCGATAATAAATATAAACTTTGCTTTTTTCATAACTCTTTATCCCCTTAGAATCTGAAATATAAAAACGGATTATAGGAATCCCCGACAAGTGTGGCTATGCATAAGAAAAGCACCAGCAAAAGATATACATCCGCTGTTACAACCGCTCCCACCGTTCTTCCGTTCTCCACATCATGATCCTTAATTTTGAATACACGTTCATAGATATTCATGGGCAATCTTGTCGCACCTATAATACCGATCACAAGAATCATTGCATGCGTAATAAGCTCATATATACCCATCGACGAATACACTCCCGTAGCCGGTGCAAAGAAACCTCTGATGAATGAAACAAATGTAGTCCACTCGTCGCTTGCAAATATTACCCAGCCGAAAAGTATTATGATAAGACTATATATATGCCTTATTATGCCGGGCCACTTCTCCGTGAACTTAAGAAGGACGAATTTCTCAATTATAAGGATTAAGAAATAGTAAAGTCCCCAAAGCAAGAAATTGAATCCCGCGCCATGCCAGATACCGGTTAATGCCCATACGACAAAAAGATTGATTATCTGGCGCATTACACCTTTTCTGTTACCGCCCAGCGGAATATATACATATTCTTTAAACCATGTGCTTAAGGATATATGCCACTTGCTCCAGAATTCCGTAATGCTTTTTGCTTCATAAGGATACTTGAAATTCTCCATAAAGTGGAATCCGAATATTCTTCCAAGGCCGATTGCCATATCGCTGTATCCCGAGAAATCAAAATATATCTGCAAAGTAAAAGCTATAGCCGCAATAAATGCAGTAAGTAAATTAAGCGGTCCTTCCGCCAATAATGTATCGTATAACTTTCCGAATTCATTGGCGAGAAGAACTTTTTTACCAAGGCCGATAAGAAAGCGCTCTGCACCAAAATGAATCGCATCAAGGTCTAATTTTCTGTTGTTAAGTTCTGTCTCTATATCCGCATATCTTACGATAGGACCGGCTATAAGCTGCGGGAACATCGTTACGTAAAGTGCAAAAAGAATAATATTCTTCTGGCATTTAACCTTACCGCGATATACATCTATTACATAAGACATTGTCTGGAATGTATAGAACGATATACCGATTGGAAGTGCAAGCCCAAGCATCGGAATTCTGACACCCGGAATCCTGCTTAAGTTAACGGCAAGGAAATCCGCATACTTAAATAAGGACAATACAAATATATTGCCAATAACATCCAATATTAAGAATAACTTCGGGATTTTGCTACCGTGAATCAATAAGCCCATTATATAATTAAATATAATTGAGCCTAACATAATAAGAACGTACTTCGGCTCGCCGAAAGCATAGAATATAAGGCTTGCGATAAGCAAAACTACGTTGCGTACCTTCTCCGGTACCACGCAATAGATTAAAAGCAATACCGGTAAGAAAATCATTAAGAAAAATAAACTGCTGAAAATCATAACTTCTCCCCTAAGAATGAAATCAACCGATTATTTTCCCGGGTTATAAATAACCCGGGAAAATAATGGATACCAATTGTTACTCTTCGTCAGAACCGTTGTCACCTTCTGCATCAGCGTCTTCGTTTTCGGCTTTATTAAGCTTCTCATACTCTTCCGATGTTACTTCCTTAACAACAGCCTTGCTCTGTAAATAGTCCTGTAATTTCTTTGACTCATAATATGATCTTAAGTTTGCTTCCGTATAGTTGGCAATAGCTTCTTCATATGTTGCCACATTAAAAGTATCAAGATCTGCCTTAACAGCTTCCTTAAGTTCGTCTGCAGTCATTTCAATACCCGGAATAGTCTTGATAAGTGCCTCGCGTACAAGCTGGGCATTAACCTGATTCATGACATATGTAGGAAAATCAATTCCGCCACCGAACGTTTTCAAATAATCATCTACTGTTAAATTAAACATTGACGCATACTGCTGAATCTGTGAATAGCACTCGTCATACTGTTTATTAAATACATAATTAGGATAGCCGTCAACCTTAGCATTTGCAACTACCTTAGCCCAGAGATCCTGCTGGAACTGCTGCTCGGAACTGCTTGTTGCTGTTTCAAGAAGATCTGCACGAATCTTTGCTTCATAATCCGCTACTGTTGTATACTCACCTTTGGTATACTTATTTACATATTCATCATTCCATTCAGGAGTAAAGCTTACTCTCTTTGCAGACTTGACAACGATTGTAAATGTTGCATTCTTTCCTGCATAATCCGGATTACCGTAGTCCTCAGGGAATGTAACGTTAATATCCTTTGTCTCACCTATCTTCATTCCATAGATGCCCTCATCAAATCCGGGAATCATCGATCCGTCACCGAGAGTATGTGACTGGTCTGTTGCAGAACCACCTTCAAATGGCTCTTCTTCGCCTTCAAGTACACCTACGAAATCAATTACAGCTTCATCGCCCTCTGCCACTTCATCGCCTTCTGCAAGATCTGTATACTCGATTCCTTCCTTTATGATGGCGTCGATTTTGCTCTGAACCTGCTCATCCGTAACTTCAGGAATAACCTTATAAACTTCAATTCCCTCATAATCTCCAAGGGTTACATAATCAAATACATTATAATTAGGATCGCCGTAATTCTTTGTTACCGGCTTATTAGCCTCATGCCTTAAGAAGATAAGAATACCTACAAAAAGCGCAACTACTGCAACTGCGATAATTGCAATAATGGTTGTTCGCTTTATCTCTTTCTTTCTTGCCTCAGCTTCGACCTGTTTTCTTTTTGCATAATTTGACATTACTCTAATCTCCAATCATTCATCATTACAAATCGGTATTTCCCTTTTTGCAGTCCACATTTATTTTTATCACATTTTGAACAAAATTACAACTTTTTTAGTATTATATCTTGTAAACCATATTAAAAGATGGTAACATCATAATACTCATTCAACACTTTTTCTTGGGCCACAAAGCCAATCCCATAGTTATTTGATAATTACGCACCCTTAAATTATTTTAAGGAGTATTTACTATGGACTACAATACATTTATATCCAATATCGAAGGTTTCTTAAGAGACCGGTATCCCGATGCAGACATTCGCATCAGCAAAGTCACCAAAAACAATGGTGTAATACTTGACGGCATCACCGTCAACGAGAACAATACCAACATAAGCGAGACCATATATCTTAACAAATACTATGATATGTACTCGCAAGGTCATCACTCTCTTGATGAAATCAAGCAGACCGTGCTTCATCTTCATCAAAAAGCGCAGATACCCGATA
>JAILJL010000175.1 GCA_024694785.1 Lachnospiraceae bacterium | reverse complement strand
CGAGATTCTTAACAAACACCACGTTTGCTTTATTAAGTTTATTTTTAACTTCTTTGCCCAGTGCTATGATATCGAATGTATTCTTAAGATTTCTCTTTTCAACATCTATGGTCCCGATATTGACTCCGGCTATCTGTACATAATCATCTAAAAGATGGATATTATTATCCGCTAAAGAACTTATCTTTCTTACCTCGGGATCATCGACGAATGTCACAAAACTATCCGGCAGGTACTCTTTAATCGTCGCGCTGATCTCCGATGTATCCACTTCGACGCCATCCTCGAATTTAAGCTTACGACTGACTATCTTCTCGGCAAGTTCCTCAAGTTCCGCCGCAATATTAAATGCGTCGGCATAATCCCTGCCCATGCAAAGCGTTCCGTGGTTCATAAGAAGAATCGTATTGGCTTGCATATTGGCCACTATTGCCGCTTCCACATTACGCATAAGCTTCTTTGTCGACGGCATGCCATATTTAGCGGTAACAAGCTTATTACCGAGAATCGCAGCCTTATCTTCATCCTCTATATCTCTGTCCGTATATGTTACGCTTAATGCGGTTGCATATGTCTGGTGAGTATGTACTATGAAATTAATATCCTTCCTGTGCATATAGGCCTTGGCATGTATGCCTTTTTCCGATGAGGGCTTAATATCTCCCTCATAGCTTAAATCCTTAATCCTGACCTTAACCATCATATCAGGTGCCAGTCTCTCATAAGGTATTCCACTCGGGGTTATAACAAATTCTTCATCCGATATCTTAGCGCTTATATTGCCCCAAGTCCTTGCAATAAGTCCCGATTTCACAAGTTCAAGACCCGCTTTTACCAGGAGTTCTCTCGCTTCTTTCTCGCTATACATAATTATTCTCCCAATACGCCTACCTTGGCAAATACCTTATCGAATCTCGACAATACATCATCTATCATAGCCTCGTCATATGCAGCAGATGTATAAAGTCTTGTACCTGCTAAAGTAATAATTCCCTCTGCAGTATATGCCGCACCGATATGCTCCATTTCTTTTCTTCTTATATCGGTCTGCTTCAATACTTCAGGTACCTTCCAAAGCTTGCTCCAGTCAATATAGAAATGCATCGTTCCCGCATTATCAAGGTGACAGATAGAACCCTGGTTAAAAGCTACGAACGGAAGATCGTGCTTCTTAATAAGCTCCTGCAATCCCGCGGTAAGTCTGTCTCCCATACGTCCTGCCTTCTCGCATGCGTTGGTTTTCTCTATCTCGCATAATGTATAATATCCCGCAACACATGAAATCGGTGTGGCAGCCATGGTACCGCCGCAGAGTGCTTTGGCAATCTTCTTACCCGATGCATCAAGTCCTGCTCCCATATGTGCCATACAATCTCTATGTCCGCCGATTCCGCCGGCTCCCGGGTATCCTCCCGCTATAACCTTACCGAATACGGTCAGATCCGGATCTACTCCGAAGAATCCCTGCGCGCCAGACATTCCTATTCTGAATCCCGTTACAACCTCGTCAAATACGAGGAGGGCGCCGTACTTATGTGCGAGCTTTTCTACACCTTTAACAAATTCCTTTGATACAGGACGTGTACCGGATTCCGGTCCTACAGGCTCTAAGAATACCGCTGCGGTGCCTCCCGTTAACTGATTCCTTCTAAGCTTCTTCTCAAGGTCATGAAGATCGTTCGGGAAGAATTCATCCGTATGCTTAAACACAAACTTCGGAACTCCCTTGCTCTGCAGTCCTTTGGTTCCCGGAATTCTGATACCGTACGCAAGCTGGTCTGACCAACCATGATAAGCGCCGCCCATCTTCAGGATATTCTTATGGCCTGTCTTAAGTCTTGCTATTCTTGCCGCAACCATACAGGCTTCGGTTCCCGAACCGAGCATTCTGAACATCTCGACGGAACCTACGGAATCAGAAATTTTCTTGGCAAGTTTGTATTCAAATTCATGGAAAAGACCTGTTGAAGGTCCGCATGTATTTAGTAATTCAATAACCTGATTTCTTACAGCTTCGGGGTTACTGCCAAGAACCGTCGGTCCTCCCGCCTGCAAAAGATCGTAGTACTCATTACCGTCTATATCATATAACTTCGCTCCTGATGCCTTTGTTATAACAAGCGGAAACGGATAATTAAATGCGAGATTATGCTGAACTCCGCCCGGAATCACATTCTTTGCTTCCGTAATCATTTCCTTGGACTTAGCGCACTTTTTCTCAAAGTACTCTTCTTCATATTTCTTAAGTTCTTCAGCCTTAACCGTATATACAGGCTTTTTTACAAGTTCATCAAGCTGCTTGGTCACCTTATCGGCGTCAAGATATTCGTCTATTGCAAATCCATTATATGCCATTATTTTGTTCCTCCTTCTTCTTCGCTCTTTCGTTGGTATCGATAGAATTTCTAAATACTACAAATCTGTCAAACAGATACTCTGTCGTAAAGTTTAAAGCCATATTTAATCCGGTAACGAGGTACTCGTTCCATCCTACAGTTTCTACAAGATAATTACCGAGCAATGTCGTGGTCGGAGTAAACACCGCATAATATCCTGCAACCATAAGCATCGCTATAGGCACGTTGTTGGCTGACTGGAAGGTAAACTTCCTGTTTAACGTAAAGTTCCAGAGCACCGATAACACAAGGGCCGTTAAGTAACATACCCAATAGTTAAAGTGCGTAAATTCATTTAATAATGTGAAGGTTACAGCTTCTATAACCCCCGCACTTACGGAAAAAAGCGCAAACTTAACAGTGCGCCAGAGTTCCTTCTTCTTGTTATTCGAACCTTCCATAAAGCCTCCTTCTCGTGAACCATCGTTCACACCTTGAGTCTATTATAGTAGATTATTACAAAAATATCAATATATTCGTTTGACTATTCGATAAATAATAAGTACAATTGTCTGTAGGAGATAAAATTAATATATGGGAGGATATATTAAAAATGGCATTAGTTACTTCAAAAGAAATGTTCAAGAAAGCATACGATGGGGGCTATGCAATCGGCGCATTTAACGTTAACAACATGGAGATCATCCAGGGTATCACAGAGGCTGTTGATGAATTAAAGAGCCCTGTTATCTTACAGGTTAGTAAGGGTGCGCGTGCTTACGCTAACCACACTTATCTTGTAAAGTTGGTTGAGGCTGCTGTTATCGAACATCCTGATATCCCGATTTGTCTTCACTTAGACCACGGTGATTCATTTGAGCTTTGCAAGTCCTGTATCGACGGCGGATTCACATCCGTTATGATTGATGCTTCATCCAAGCCTTTTAAGGAGAACATCGAACTTACCAAGCAGGTTGTTGAATATGCTCACGCTCATGGCGTAGTAGTTGAGGCTGAACTTGGTACACTTGAAGGTGTGGAAGACGAAGTTGTAGTTGAAGCAGGTAAGGCAAGCTACACTCGTCCTGAAGAAGTTGAAGAGTTCGTTGATAAGACAGGTTGCGATTCACTT
>JAILJL010000114.1 GCA_024694785.1 Lachnospiraceae bacterium | reverse complement strand
TAACAAGTGCTCCTCGCCTATCTGCTGATTACCGTATTCATATGCGAGTCGCTCGCATTCATTTATCGCTTCTACCGATTTCTGTGTAAACTTCTGTATATTCATAATCACACCCCATTTCTATATGTGTATCCTTTGAGTCAAATATAATATAGCGCGTCTTGTTAGCACTGTCAAGAGGTGAGTGCTAAATTTTCAGATTATTTTGCGCCCTTAATTTTACTGTGGTCGCGGGGTGTCCGTTTTTTCTTTTCGTTATCTCAAATGAACCAATATGGAATTTGTAGTATGTTTTCTCTTAGAGCACCGGGCATGGAGCACATACAAACAACTGCGCCTGTGCCTCTTTTCTTTTCCGGTATCTTGTCTAGTATTTGAAAGGCAGATGTCATATCAGCTGAAACATTCGCACTTTGCTTGATTTCAATAGGATATAAAACGCCATCTTGCTCAATAATAAAATCAATTTCAGCTTCTTCAAAAGCTTCTTCACCATTCTTTTTGATTCTTTTCTTATCCTTACCTCTATAATAGGATACAAAGTACCGATAATCTAAACCGCGGTTCGAATAGCTTTTTAGGATTTCAGAAATCACAAATGTCTCAAAAAATTCCCCACTCATTGCTCCTGTCGCCATAGTTTCAGGAGTTAGCCATCGTGTAAGATATGCAGCCAATCCAGTATCTCTAAAGTATAGTTTTGGCGTTTTTATAGCACGTTTTAGAGCACTATTCGCAAATGGTTCGAGAATATATATTATGCCAGAGGCTTCTAAAATAGAAATCCAGTTTTTAATGGTATTGGCATCCTTGCCAACTTCCTCGGCAATATTTGCATAATTAAGCATCTGACCGGTTCTGGCAGCGCAGGCAACCATAAATCTGCGAAATGCATCCAAATCCTGGACAGCAGCTAATTCTCTTACGTCACGCTCTAAATAAGTTTTAACATAGCTTGCAAAAAACATTGCCCAATCCATATCTGGGTTCTGCATTTCAGGGTATCCACCATGATGGATTATTTCCCATATATTATTTGGGTTTGTGGCCTCTTTATTTCGATCCTTTACGTATTCCATTGTTGGAAGAAATGGTTTTGTATAGTTGCTTTTCATAATCTCTCTAAGCGATAGTGGTGGTAATTCAATAATTGCTACTCTCCCGGCCAGTGAATCAGATACTAATTCCATAAGTTTAAATGGTTGCGAGCCGGGAAGATAATATAATCCTTTTGCATCATGGTCATCGCTAGATTGTTTTATATATCGAAATAAAGATGGAACATGTTGAATCTCATCTAAAAAAACCGGAGGTTCATTTAATGAAAGAAACATTTCGGGATTGTTTTTCGCTTGTTCCGCAACGAAAGGGTCATCAAAGGATACTTGTTTTACATTTGGGTGCAAATGTTTCATCAAAGTTGACTTTCCGGTTTGCCTTGCACCTGTTATCAGCACACACTTGAAGGTTTTGGCTGAATGTTCTACTACATCTTCAATGGTTCGTTTAATATATTCCATAATAATCTCCTTAATGAAATGCGACTAATCCGTAATGCCATTCCGTATTAGTCATATTTTATCATGCCATATATATTATTTCAAGCCCATTCACAGATTCAAGGTCCTTGGAAAGTAGAAGAAGTATCGAATTTGAATTCAATCAAATTAACACTTCTTCAAACTTCTTAAAGACGATATCTAATATTTCCATGTTCGAAAGCGTCTTCGTTTTGGTATTGTACTCCTTATTGAAAATAAAAGCAGGCGGCTTGTTCTTTGCATTAAAAATCATTGCTCCTTCGAATGAAGCAAGGAATTCCGGAATTGCTTCAACTTTAATACGTGCCTTCTCATACATGGTAAGCGAGATATCCGCCTCCTTCTCTTTCACATCCGAGATATAACACTTATGAGCATAAGCTTTTATAACCGCAACGTCAAGAAGATTAAGCACAGCCTTTCCCGGTTCTCCGAACCTGTCGATAAGCTCGTCCATCATATCCGCCTTATCCTGCTCGTTCTCAATATTGGCAATTCTCTTATACATATCAAGCTTCTGGAACTCATTACCAATATAGTCCGCAGGTATATATGCATCTATCGCGATATCGATTGAAGTCTCGAAACTCTCCACGTAATCTTCCCCGGAAAGCATGCGCACTGCTTCATGAAGCATCTTACAATATAAGTCGTATCCGACAGCTTCCATATGACCACTTTGATCCGCACCCAGGATATTACCGGCGCCTCGGATTTCAAGATCTTTTAACGCAATTCTTATTCCGGAACCAAGCTCCGTAAATTCCTTCATCGCATGAAGCCTCTTCTCCGCAACCTCCTTAAGCATCTTGTCGCGCTTATACATAAGAAAAGCGAATGAAGTCCTGTTACTTCGACCTACACGGCCTCTAAGCTGATATAGCTGTGATAAGCCGAAGTTCTCGGCATCTTCTATAATAATCGTATTAACATTAGATATATCAAGGCCAGTCTCTATAATGGTCGTCGAGACAAGCACATCAATATCCCCGTTAATAAAGCTGTACATAATGTCTTCAAGCTCGCGCTCATTCATCTGACCATGTGCATACGCTACATTTGCTTCAGGGCAAAGAGCTGCAATTCTATCAGTCACATCCTGAATTCCGCGAACTTTATTAAAGACATAATATACCTGTCCGTTCCTTGCAAGCTCACGATTAATGGCTTCTCTGACCATCTCCTCGTTATATTCCATCACGTATGTCTGAATCGGCATCCTGTCAGTCGGTGCTTCTTCAAGTACACTCATATCGCGAATTCCGACAAGCGACATATGAAGTGTTCTCGGTATAGGCGTTGCAGTTAACGTAAGTACATCTATCTTATTCTTAAGGCTCTTGATCTTCTCCTTATGCGCAACTCCGAATCGCTGCTCTTCATCTATGATAAGAAGGCCTAAGTCCTTATATTGAACATCCTTGGAAAGAAGTCTATGAGTGCCGATAACTATATCGACATCGCCTCTGCGCAATGCTTCCAGGGTCTTCTTCTGTTCTGCCGGGCTTCTGAAACGGCATAAAAGATCTACCCGCACCGGGAAATCTTTCATCCTCTGCGCAAATGTATTATAATGCTGCTCTGCCAGTATCGTTGTCGGAACAAGATATACTACCTGCTTTGAATCCTGAACCGCCTTAAATGCCGCACGAAGCGCAATCTCGGTCTTGCCGAATCCTACGTCACCACAGATAAGTCTGTCCATGGCTTTCGAGCTTTCCATATCGGACTTAACCGCTTCTATCGCTGCAAGCTGTCCTTCCGTCTCTTCAAAAGGGAAAGCCTCTTCGAATTCCTTCTGCCAGATGCTGTCAGGTGAGAATTCGAATCCCTTTACGTTCTCTCTTATCGCATACAGTTTCACAAGATCCGCAGCAATATCCGCAACCGCAGAACGAACTCGCTGCTTGGTATTATTCCACTCTTTTGAGCCTAAGGTATTAATCTT
This sequence comes from Lachnospiraceae bacterium, assembly GCA_024694785.1. Taxonomy (GTDB): domain Bacteria; phylum Bacillota; class Clostridia; order Lachnospirales; family Lachnospiraceae; genus XBB1006. The sequence goes on along the minus strand of JAILJL010000114.1, from coordinate 9,501 downwards.
AGGGCGTTTTGCATCGGCTCCTGCGTACTTTTGCAATACATCCAGGTTATTCGCCTGAATATAGAGTACACCACCCTTATCGTATTCTATTTTGATGTAGTCTTTGACTACCTTATCTACTTCTACTTTCTCGATTCCCCGATATATTCCGAGTCCATGATTCTCATGAACCACATAATCTCCTATCTTAAGATCGGAAAACTCTCTTATGTGCTCACCGTCATGCGCAACCTTTTTCTTGCGCTTCTTATGCTCCTCACCAAAAATATCGCTTTCCGTTATAACTGCGAAGCCTATCTGCGGGAACTCATATCCTTTCTTAAGCTTGCCGTTATATACGATAACTTCGCCTTCTTTAACAACTCTATTTATATCCGTTACGAAGGTTGCCGTAATGCCTTCATTGGTAATATCCTGCGCAAGCCTCTCTGCTCGGCTTCTCGACGGAGACACGATAACCGTTTTATATGCAGCCTTCTTATAGCGCTTAAGGTCTTTTAATAAAAGTTCAAAGCTCTTATTATATGCACTTATCGACTTTGCATTAACGTTATAAATATCCTTAGGCATAAGCTCTTCCGCCGTCTGATCAAGCGTGCTTAATAATATAAGGAAATTCTTCGATAATCTCTCCGCAGTTTCTTTCACGCTTCTTAGAAGCTTTGCCTGTCCCGATAAGATATATCCGCTTTCAAGTCTATTCTTCATACTTTCGGAATACTCTAAGAAAACCGCATTACCCTTTTCTATGGTTCTAACCGGTTCATCCACGAATATATCCGTATTTTTAAGGTCCACGTAATCAAGGAAAGTTGCAGTCTCCTCATAGAAATAGGTAAGATATGTCTCTGCCGTAACCAAATCCACCCTGCTTTCAAGGCAATCTTTCACTTCCTCAACCGCAGCAATTATACGCTTCATCTCATCCGCTTTAAGCGCTTTTTTAAACTTCTCACTTAAGGTCTTGCCCTCTTTTGTAATTGCAGCAAGTCCTTTCTCTATCTTCGCATCCGTAAGTATAAGTTCTGTCGACGGAGATATCTTAATCTCGCTTAAATCCTCAACAGAGCGCTGACTTTCTATGTCAAATCTACGTATGGAATCAACCTCGGTATCCCAAAGCTCGATTCTATACGGGAGTTCCTCCGATATCGGATAGATATCTATGATTCCTCCACGTATGGCAAAGTCGCCCGGCCTCTCTACCTGATAATTCTTCTCGTAACCCATCATGACGAGCTTTTTCTTGAAATCATCTATATCGAGGTCTTCGCCGCTTCTTACCGTAAGCACATATTCATAGAATTCTTCCGGCGCAATAAGACGATCCATAAGCGCATCGAATGTCGTGATTATCGTAAGTCCGACATCCACATTCATACGCTTAAGCACGGATAATCTCTGCGTGGTGAGTAAATTACCCCTTACATCCGCCTGGTAGAAAAGCACGTCCTTTGCAGGATAATACATAACTTCCCTGTCGTACATTCGATATTCATCCAGAAGTTCCCGCGCTTTTATCTCGGAATAAGTAATTAAAAGTCTGTTCTTCTTAGTAGATAATCCGTTAACGAGACACGGTTTAACGGCATCAATAGAGCCGGAGAGCTGGATTACCCCCCCGGTCTTCTTTCTTCTTTCTTCAATTATCTCATAGCTAAGTAAGCTTCGTAGCGGATTACCGAATATTCCCATCCTACTCTTCCTTCTTACCGTTGTACATTGACATTGCGTCTTCCGCACGGTCCTCTGTAAGTAAAACCGCAGCTGACGCCGCATCTTCTATGGCGCTGTCTACAAGCATACGCTCTGCCTTACTGAAAGTACTAAGCACATGATCTGCCAGATCCTGTCCCTCTTTCTTACCGCCGGCACCGATCTTAACTCGCTTGAACCCATCCGTTCCAAGGTGCGCGATTATACTCTTAATGCCGTTATGTCCGCCGGCACTGCCTTTAAGTCGCACTCTGATTCTGCCCGGTTCAAGACTTATATCATCGAATAATACGATAATATCCTTCGTCGGATCAAGCTTATAGAATTCAGAAATTGCACGGACCGCAATACCGCTCTCATTCATGAATGTCTGCGGCTTGCAGAGAATTACCTTCTCGGTGCCGATCATTCCCTGTCCTATAAGAGCATTGCCCTTTTTCTCTTTAACTTTAATATCATACTTCTTGGCAAGATAATCAATCGTATCAAAACCCAGATTGTGTCTGGTCTTCTCATATTTCTTGGTCGGATTACCGAGGCCTGCGATTAAGTACATGTTATTACCTCTTTACATTGAAACGGGAGGCCGTCATGAGACGCCCTCCGTTCATTTTCTTTACTTACAACTATTATTACATTTTTAATGTCTCGTGTAAAGCCTAAGCTTACGACTTTGTTGCAGTCGCCTTATCATATGCCTCAAGAATCATTGACTGTAATCTATTTCTTGTCTCTGAATTAATCGGATGCGCTATATCCCTATAGTCTTCGCCCGTACCTCTTCTGCTAGGCATCGCGATGAATAATCCTTTTTCACCTTCAATTACTTTAATATCGTGAACTACGAACTCATCATCAATCGTAATGGAAACAGCTGCCTTCATCTTTCCTTCTTTTTCGATAAGCCTAACTCTAATGTCTGTAATCTGCATTTCCAACCTCCTTATGATGCTGCGGTTTCCCGCGTGTTTGATGACATTGTATCGTAAATTCGTGAAAAACTCTTGTTTTTTGTGTTAATCTTTAAACGTCTTTTATTCACATTCTTGCATTTAATTTCATTATGTATATAATTAAATTTGGCACTTTGTGCTAGGAAATATAACGAGGTATGATATGTATCAGATGGATTTCACGAAGCCTGCCCATGTCTATTTCATAGGCATCGGCGGCATAAGTATGAGCGGCCTTGCCAAGATTCTACTAGACCGCAATTTCAAGGTATCAGGTTCTGACTGGAACCGCTCGGAGCAGACCGGTATCCTGGAAGATTTGGGCGCCGTAATTCATTATGGTGAACAAAAATATGAGAATATCACTCCGGACATAGATATATTGGTCTACACCGCTGCAGTACATCCGGATAATCCGGAATTCGTACATGCAAAAGAGCTTAATATTCCGATGCTTACAAGAGCAGAATTCTTAGGCGAGCTTATGGAACTTTTTAAGCGCTCGGTTGCCGTATCAGGTACTCACGGCAAGACGACCACGACCACGATGATTTCAGAGATTCTTATGAAAGCTTCAGCGGATCCTACCATATTAAATGGTGGAGTTATCCGCTCAATCAATTCCAATACGAAGATAGGCCACTCCGACATACTTATATCGGAAGCCTGCGAATATACCAATAGCTTCCATTCCTTCTATCCTATGTATTCGGTAGTCATGAATATAGAAGAGGATCATCTTGATTTCTTTAAGGATCTCGAAGATATAAGACATTCCTTCCTTCGCTTTATGAAGAATACCAAGGAAAATGGATATGTTATCGCGAATGGCGAGATTACGGCATTAGGTAAGCTTACGGAGGATCTTGACAGAAAAGTTATCACTTTCGGTCTTAAGCCTATATTTACCTACTATGCGCTCAACATAACCGATAACGAAATGGGGCATAAGGAATACGACTTATATAAGGAAGGAACTCTTCTTGGTCATATAGTACTTGCGCTTCCGGGCATCTATAATGTATATAATTCCCTTGCTGCTGCCGCAACCGCACTTACAATGGGAATATCCTTCGATGCCGTAAGGGACGGACTTCTTTCATGCGTAGGTTCCAAGAGGCGATTCGAGATTAAAGGCGAATGGAACGGCGTTACTATCTTAGATGATTACGCTCACCATCCGACAGAGATTGAATCTGCATTGGAAGCAGCCAAGACACTTAAGAAGAATCGTATAATCTGCGTATACCAGCCGCACACTTATACCCGTACAAAAGCGCTTTTCCCTCAATTTGTCGAGGCACTGTCACACGCGGATATCGTGGTATTGCCGGAGATATATGCTGCCAGAGAAACCGACAACCTTAATATAAGCAGCAAGGATATCGCAGATTCTCTTAATTTACGCGGGGTTGAAAGTTACTTTTATAAAACTTTCGAAGAGGTTCAAAATTTTTTAGAAAAAAAATGTATCAACGGAGACCTGTTGATAACCATGGGCGCCGGAAACGTTGTAGACATTGGCGAAGCGCTTCTCAAAAAATAGTTATCCACATTATCAACATCCGAAAGCTTGTATATAAGGATTTCGGATGTTGATTTTTATTTTCGTGAAACAGGATTGACATTTTTTAACAATCGACTGAAGATGCCCCGACTTAATGGTTTTCGCAATTTTTGTAAATTTATATTTAAGTTTTACATGGTTACTTATCCACATATCAACATTTTCCTGAATTCATCTATCCCTTGATACGAGCGCATTTTAGCCCCTTTTCTCTTCAAAAAAACTATGCTATAATTCATTTCACGCGACGGCAAAATCCGTCTCGCAACGAGAACAAAGGGAGCTGACTAAATGAGCGACATCGTACTTAATACCGAATGCACTGACAACTTTACACTAGTATCCAATAACTTCATAGATCGTCTTATGCCTTCGGCCAATGGCGAATATGTCAAGGTCTATCTCTATCTCTTACGTTGCCTTACGGACCGCAATATATCTTTTGATACGGCTGATATTGCAGACACTTTCGAGACTACCGAGCGTGATATTCTGAGAGCTTTAAGCTACTGGGAGCGCACAGGACTTATGAGTCTTAGATTCGAAGGCAACGATCTTGTCGAGATTACATTCCTCGATTCCAATGGTTCCCAAAAGCCTAATCCTCCAAAAGGATCCGGCATCAAATATAATAACGAGGCACCGTCTTCGCCTGCCGTAGCGAATATAACAACAGACGGATACGAACCTATAGTTAAAGACAAATCTGAATTTGCAAAGACAAATATTGAGGATTTCTGTAACCGGGAAGATGTAGCTGATATCACCCTCGCACTCGAGCACTATATCAACAGGCCTTTGGGTGCAAGCGAATTGCAGTCACTTCTTTGGTGGCACGAAGAATTAAAATTCCCGATACCGCTTATCGAATACTTAATAGAATATTGCTTATCGAGAGGGCACAAGTCCTTCTCTTATATAGATTCGGTCGCAAGAAACTGGGCCGAAAACGGCATTAATACCGTTGAGCAGGCTAAGAAGGTTAATAACCTGTATTCAACTGCCAACCACACGGTAATGAAATCCTTTGGAATAAGAGGGCGTTCTCTTACCGATCCGGAAATAGCCGTTATAACAAAATGGACCTCAGAATACGGTTTCTCAACAGATATAATTGCAGAAGCCTGTACAAGAACAATTATGCAGACACATGAGGCCAGCTTTGCATACGCAGATTCCATTCTTAAAGGATGGTATAAGTCGCATGTATCAAATCTCGAAGATATAACAGAATTGGACAATAAGTTCAATGCGTCAAGGAAGACCAAAGATAAAGTAACAAATGCTCCAAGTCACACGGCACAAAGTAACAAATTCAAGAACTTTTCCGAGCGTGATTACGACTTCAGCCAATTAGAAGACGAACTCGTTAACAGAAGCTCGAACTAGGAGGTCAAAAATGCCTTTATCCAACAGTCAGTATGATTCATTACAGCGTGAATACGACTCACGTCGACTTCAGGCTTTTCATAAAGTAAAAGATAATAAAGAAAAACTATACCAAAAGGAGCCGGAGATTCTTAAAATAGATCAGTCTATCGCCTCCTTATCAATCAAGCATGCCGAGCGTCTCCTTGAAGGCGACTCTTCGGCAATCGTGTCTCTCAAGAAATCAATATCGGAACTTGAAGATAAGAAGTCCGAATTAATGTCCAACCTCGGTGTGGATTCATCTTTTCTTGAGCCTGCATTCAAATGTGAAGACTGCAAAGACACAGGTTACATCAATGGTAAGCGCTGCCACTGTTTCAAGCAGGCTTCGATGGACATTCTTTTTAGCCAGTCCAATCTTAAGTCTGTTCTTTCCGAAGAGAATTTCAGTAAGTTTAATTACGATATCTTCTCGGATGAATGCATAGATGCCGCTTCCAATCAGTCGCCTCTTAAGGCTATCAAAAGTGCGGTTATTACATGCAGGAACTTCATTGACAACTTTGATGAAAAACATGGCAATCTCTTTATATTCGGACCTACCGGCGTAGGCAAGACATTCTTAAGCAACTGCGTCGCCAAAGAATTATTAGATTGTGGCAAATCAGTTATATACTTTAGTGCCTTCAACCTATTTGACGTATTCAGAGAAAATGCGTATAATAAGAATTCGGACGCACAGGATATGTATCAGAATATATTTAACTGCGATCTTCTTATAATAGACGATCTCGGTACGGAAGTATCGAACAGCTATACCAATTCGCAGTTATTCATGTGCATTAACGAAAGAATATTACGACATAAGTCGACTATCATCTCAACCAATTTGAATTTGGAAGGTTTGCGAGATACCTACACAGAGAGAATCTTCTCCAGAATCTCTCAGAAATATGATTTTATCCGTCTTGTCGGCCAAGACTTACGTCTTAGTACAAGACGTGCGTAATTATATATAACCATTTTAGGAGGATTTATTTGCTATGCAGCAGGAACAGCACGACGAGCGCGATCTTAATACCGTCCCGGTGGGCCCCCTTGGTATTATATCCATGAAGGGCGTTGAGTCCGGAGTTAAGATTGATGCTTATTTAAAGCGTTGGAGAGAGACTCGTAATCACGAGCACGAGAACGACATCACATTCAAGGGATACGTTAAAGAATCATATCTAATCCCGGTTAAAACACCTCGTTTCTCATCCGGTGAGGCAAAAGCTACAATCGGCGAGTCAGTAAGAGGATATGATATTTTCATCATCTGTGATGTAACAAATTACAGTATCACTTACACCATAAGCGGACACGAGAATCATATGTCCCCGGATGATCATTTCCAGGATGTAAAGCGTGTAATCGCAGCAATTAGCGGTAAGGCAAGAAGAATTAATGTCATTCTTCCTTTCCTCTATGAGAGCCGCCAGCATCGTCGTACTGCACGTGAGTCGTTAGACTGTGCAATGGCTTTACAAGAGCTTGTAGCAATGGGAGTTGATTCAATCATCACATTCGATGCTCACGATCCTCGTGTGCAGAACGCAATCCCGCTCCACAGCTTCGAGTCTGTAGGAAGCTCTTACCAGTTCATTAAGGGTATCTGCAAGAACGTTAAGGATGTTAAGTTCGACAACGACCACCTGATGATCATCTCCCCTGATGAAGGTGCTACGGGCCGTGCTATCTATCTGGCCAACGTACTTGGTGTAGATATGGGTATGTTCTATAAGCGAAGAGACTACAGCCGTATCGTTGACGGACGTAATCCTATCGTTGCTCATGAGTTCCTTGGTACCAACATCGAAGGCAAAGATGTATTCATTATCGATGATATGATTGCATCCGGCGATTCAATGATTGATACCGCAAGAGAATTAAAGAAGAGAAATGCAGGTCGTATCTTCGTTGTTGCGACATTCGGTCTTTTCACTGCCGGTATGGAGCGCTTCGATAAGGCCGTTCAGGAAGGTTTAATCTACAAGGTTGTAACAACAAACCTCGCTTATCAGCCACCTGAACTTCTCGCAAGAGACTATTATATTAGCTGTGATATGAGTAAGTATATTTCTTACCTTATCGATACCATTAACCACGACGCTTCTATCAGCGATCTTCTCGATCCTTACGAGAGAATCAAAAAGCTTATCGACAAGTATTCTGCAGGCGAATATTAAATAGATTATTAAAGGGCGATTGGAATTATCCAACCGCCCTAGATTTTTATATCTTCACATTAGTATTATAACTTATTCGCTTTTCTTATCGAAAGCTTATAGAAAAGCGCTGCAAGCGCCATATAGATGATTGTAAGTGCCGTTATCTCGATATCCGGACTAACGAATTGTCCAAGGAAAATAACAGCTACAGCCAAGATCATCATGATAAACATGTTAGGAAGCATATAGAGCATTACTCCTATGCCCTGCTTAATCACTTCCATCTCATTCGTCCACTCAAACTTAGGACTTAAGAGTCCGCAGAACATTCCGTAGCATGCCGCGAATATCGAAAGAACCGCTCCGCATACGGTAAATAATATGATTTCATATATCCTGGCGTGGCATGCAATTGACAATGCCAGATTACCGAATATCGCAAACGGTAAAGATAAATATAACTGAAAGGCTATCTTGCCCTTGACTATCGTGCTTTTCTCCAGAGGAAGACTCTGTAATATCCAATAACTCTTTCCTTCAAGGGAATAAGAGCACGCGGTTGTAACCATCATACCTACCAGGAAGTGCACGATTATCGGGATGATAGGGAGTATCATCTTATCTGTTACAGGTGCGCCTTCTACAATTACACCGATAACCTTATCGATACCGAATATAAGGAGTGCCACAACCATCATAACTACAAGAACATATCCAAGTCCCATATTAACCAGATAATTATTGGAACTTAAGAAACGCTTCCACTCCTTATACGCAATTGCATTGACAGCGCTTTTCTTACCGATATGCTTCGCCTTGATCCTTCTCCTGTTTCCGCCCTCTGACATAAGTCTCGTATTGATCTGCCTGTAGAATCTCGCAAGTACGTATGCAAAAAGTTCATAAATTGCAATTGATGCGACTACAAGAAGTATAAACTGCAATATCGAATTATAGCGGATAGCGCCCTCAAACCACTTTGCCGGAAAGAGATACTTATTCACTCCCTGATTGAACATATCAATCTGTCCGACCGTATTCATAGGGTTATCTGCCACAAATGCATCGATTATATAGCGTAACGAGAAGCATACAATCACAAAGGCAAAGGTAAGTATCGTTCTTATAAGCTTCTTGAACTTGAATCTGGTTCCGATTCCCGCAATTATCGCCGATAATACCGATGCAAGCACCATCGCAGTAAGCTGTAGCATTGCCGTGCCGATTATCCATGCAATCGCAGTAAAAGCTGTAATCTGCTCATAGATTGCGTATCCGATAAACATCGACGCCGATACCAGCATGGAATACGGCAGATTCAATATATACATTCTCAAGAATCGCGTTCCGACTATCGATTTAACCGACAGCGGAAGCGACATCGTCATATCATAATCTTTGAATGCAAACAGATATCCGTCAGCCTTAAAAAATGTGAAGAAAAAGTTCATTACGAAAAGTACTAACGCCGCACTTGCAGGTATTGCATACGACATTCCGGAATATCCACACAACGCGGAATACGCCAGGGCATAGATTATAATCATAAGATATATAAGACCCATGCCTATTAAAGCGCCAATAAGCTTACGCTTCTTTTTCTTATCCTTTTCATGCTTTATGATATTAAAGGTACTGTTTGCACGAATCATCGTTTTGAGTAAAACAGCACTTTTCTTAAGCA
>JAILJL010000087.1 GCA_024694785.1 Lachnospiraceae bacterium | reverse complement strand
GGCGCTGTTGGCACTCGAAATGCTGCTTATGTAGTGTTCCGGTAAGTCGGTTTTGGTGTGCGGACTTCGGCGCTTTTTGAGCATAGCGGTAAGCAATTTGAATAAAGAGGTAATTATAATGTCAGATAAGAATCTGGAAGAATTAATGGTGGAAAGTGAAGAAGTATATAGCGGTGCACTTCTTCATATATATAGAGATGTGGTCAAGCTTCCGAATGGTAATACATCGATCCGTGAATATAATAAGCACTTTGGAGCGGTTTGTATTATTCCAATGACGGATGATGGTAAGATTATTCTTGAAAGGCAGTATAGATATCCGCTTCATGAGGTAATAACTGAGATACCGGCGGGTAAGCTTGATTCACCGGATGAAGATCCTTTATCTGCAGCAAAAAGAGAATTAAGAGAAGAGACCGGATATACTGCGGATACCTGGGTAAGTCTGGGAGAATTCAGAGGAGCAGCTGCATACAGCAATGAAAGGATATGGATGTATCTTGCAAAGAATCTTTCTAAAGGTGAAAGAGAGCTTGATGAAGATGAATTCCTTGATGTATTCGAATTGCCGCTTCAGGATGCCGTTGAACAGGTTATGAGCGGCAGAATTTCCGACGGCAAGACAATTGCTGCGGTACTTAAGGTCAATGAACTAATTCGAAAAAGTTAATGAGATGGAAGAATCCCTTGAATTAAAAAAGGGTAGAAAAATTGGCGTAGCATTCGCTACGCCGGTCTTTAAGTTGGAACTAAAAATAATGAAGATTTATATCAATTAAAAGATATGTGCAAGTGTTGTTAAAACAAGTGTTATAAGTGAATGCTTCTTTTCCTTTGAAGCTTCTTCTACAATAGCAGATGCTTTCCACATAGGCATGTTGGAATTATCTGTTGAACTAACATACATACGACCTGAATTGCAATCAATTACTGAATTGAACATTTTTCATTACTCCTTCTATAAATTGAATTTATGTAATGGATAAGTTCATTAAATATCGCTTATCCCTGTGACCGTATGAGATAATAACACTATAGAAGAGAGGTATCAACCAACTTTCTGAAAAGTATTTGTTAACAAATGAAAATAATATATGAAGTTATTTCGCAAGGCCGCGAGGTGCCGATAATGAGGAAAAGCATTGACTTTTTCGGGCTTTTGCGACAAAATACTATATGAAAAATCCATATAGAATTATGAAAGGAAGGACTAAGAATCGGTTATGAAGAAACCTGATATGAAAGAAATGGTTGCGTATTGCAGCCAGTACGGATATATATTCCAGGGTAGCGAGATCTATGGCGGACTTGCCAATACATGGGATTACGGCCCGCTTGGAACAAGACTTAAGAATAACTTAAAGGATGCATGGAGAAAGCATTTTATTCAGATGAGGGAGAACGCATACGAAGTTGATGCGGATATTCTTATGAATCCACGCGTGTGGGAAGCCAGTGGGCATGTTGCAAGTTTCTCGGATCCGCTTGTAGATTGTAAGGAATGTAAGGCGAGATTCCGCGCAGACACTTTAATAGAAGATTTTGATGAGAATGCGCATGCGGATGGAATGACTCAGGATGAGATGGTATCTTATATAAGAGAGCATGGTATTACCTGCCCTAAGTGCGGTAAGGCTAATTTTACCGATATAAGACAGTTTAACCTTATGTTTGCTACAGAACGCGGTGTAACGAACGATACCAAGACTACGGTTTATTTAAGACCGGAGAATGCACAGGGCGAATATGTTAACTTCCTTAATGTGCAAAGAACAATGAGAGCGAAAGTTCCGTTTTCTATAGGTCAGATCGGTAAGGCATTCAGAAATGAAATCACACCGGGTAATTTTACATTTAGAACAATAGAATTCGAGCAGATGGAATACCAGACTTTCTGTAAGGAAGGTACTGATATGGATCTTTATGAATACTTTAAGAAGTATGGTATGGAATTCTTTGAGTCACTCGGACTTCCTGCAGATAAGCTTCGTTTCCACGATCATGAGAAGCTTGCTCATTACGCAAAGGCTGCTTGTGATATTGAGTACTTATTCCCGTTCGGATGGGGTGAGATTAACGGTACACATAACAGAACGAATTTCGATTTGACAAGACATCAGGAATACAGCGGACAGTCAATGGAATATCTTGATCCTGTAACCAACGAGAAGTTTATTCCTTACGTAATAGAGTCGACATATGGTCTTGACAGACTTGTCCTTGCTATATTGTTTGAGTGCCTTGAGGAGGAGGAACTTCCGGAGAATGATGTACGTACATTATTAAGACTTCCGGCATTTCTTGCACCGATTAAGATTAACGTACTTCCTATTGCCAAGAAGAAGCACGGCGAGAAGGCAGCAGAGATCAGAAGCATGCTTTCCAAGAAGTATATGACAAGCTATGATGAATCCGGAAGTATCGGAAAGAGATATCGTCGTGGCGATGCAATCGGTATTCCTTACGCAATATCTGTAGATGACGAGACTGTTGAGAATAATATAGCGACAATAAGATTCAGAGACAGTATGGAACAGATTAAGGTTCCGGTTGATGAGTTAATGAATTATTTTGAAGATAAGTTCATCTACTAAATAGTAAGTAAAAAGAGGTTCCGGACCGGAACCTCTTTTTTTAATCTAACGAATATGCTTTGCTGTATCCTTCATAAAGGCGTATATACTGACTATCTTTATGCTCACGCACACCCTTTAAATACTGGTGAGATTCGAAGTCTGCGGTATGGAGTTCAATAATTACCGCGGCAATATTGGAACAGTGAGCCGCAATACGTTCGTAATTGGTAAGCAAATCATTTAATACAAATCCCTGGTCAATACTGCAGGTGCCATTCTGGAGTCGCGCGATGTGTCTGTTCTTAATATCGTGTGTAAGAACGCCTATCCACTCGCGAAGCGGTTCGACCTTGCTCGCAAGTGCGATGTCATCATCCTGGAAAGCGGAGCATACATTAACAACGATTTCGTTGACGGCTTTCTTCATAATAGTAAGTTCTGAACGGGCATCCGGTGAGAACTGGATGTTCTTTTCATTAATCTCTGCAGCAGCTTTGGCAATGTTATAAGCATGATCGCCGAGACGTTCAAAATCGCTTATTGAATGGAGAAATTCCGAAGTCTGCTTTGTCTGAGCAGTGTTCATTTCGTGCTTGGACAATTGCATAAGATATGTTCCGATTTTATCCTCGTATTTATCTATTATATTTTCCTTCTTTTCGAGTTTGGACATTCTTTCATCAGTGAACTGGGTAAGCAAATCCATTGAACGAATAACATTTTTCTGTGCAGCTTTTGCCATTCCGTTCATAGCCTTATGAGACTGGCTTATTGCAAGTTCGGGATATTTTAAGAAACGTTCCTCTAAAAGATCGAAATCCGCACGTTCTTCGATATCGTCCTGTGATTCTTTAAAGATTGAACTTACGATCTTTTCGATGATTTTCATCGATGGAGCAAGGATA
>JAILJL010000065.1 GCA_024694785.1 Lachnospiraceae bacterium | reverse complement strand
TAATTCCGTTGTATCATCCACCAAAATAAAAGAACTTATAATGTCAGGCAATATCAAAGAAGCAAACAGATTGCTGGGATATGAGTATTTTGTCGGAGGCGAAGTTGTTAACGGAATTAAACTCGGACGTAAAATGGGATTTCCAACAGCAAATATTATTCCGAGAACGACGAAGGTATTGCCGCCTTTTGGTGTATACGAGACCAAGGTCGAAATAGGAGACAAGGTATACAAAGGAATTACGAATATAGGTACCAAACCCACGGTTACAAATGATCTTAAAATAATAACAGAGACGTATCTTAAGGGTTTTACGGGAGATCTTTACGGCAAATATATTAATGTTGAGCTTGTTGATTTCATAAGAGCGGAGAAAAAGTTCGACTCGGTAGAGGCGCTTATTGAGCAGATAAAGACTGATATTTCCCGGATTTAAACTGCAAAATATTACATAATTATTACGAAAAATTTCGAAAAGTTGACAAACGATATATGAAGTGATATAATTTCAATGATTTTGAAAAAAACTTTTATGAGGAGTATTCAATTTAATGAAAAATCCAATGAAGAAGCTCATTGCAGGAGCGCTTATAACTTTTATGATAATTACTTCTTCATTTGCCGGAAGTGCAAGTGAAGTACATGCCAATAATTTCAGATTACAGGCAGGTGTATCTGCCGTATTTAATGTTCAGCTAGTTAAGTCGGTTGCTTCCGTAAGGTCCAATATAATGTCCCGCTCGCTTTCATCCGATAACGGTGGAGTTGCGGAAGAACTTGTGTCATATAATAAAGATGGTAACAGAACCATCTGCGGATATGTTAATCTTGGTATAGTTCAGGTAGAAGGCAATCTTAACGTAAGAGAAGAGCCTTCAAAAGACGGCAAGATTGTTGGTAAGATTACCAATAATTGCGGTTGTGAAGTATTTGAAGTTGAGAATGGCTGGGCAAGAATCGAGTCCGGTAATTGTAAGGGATATATTTCATCCGATTATCTTCTTTACGGGGAAGATGCATTGGCAGTTGTTAATGAGATTGCACGTCACGTTGTGACTGTTACTACCGATTGCTTAAGAGTCCGTTCCTCTGCATCTACCGATTCGTCTATTATGACTACGGTTGCAAAGGGTGAACAGCTTGAAATCGTTGAAGTGCTTGACGGATGGGTTAAAGTGTCCGTCGATGATGATGAAGGATATGTAGCTGCAGATTATTGTACCATTTCCTATGAGCTTAAGAAGGGTATGACTTTGTCGGAGCTTTACTTTGGTTCGGGAGTGTCGGATTTGCGTGTTAAGCTTGTGCAGTTTGCATTAAAGTATGTGGGCAACAGATATGTATGGGGCGGTACATCGCTTACCAATGGTATCGATTGTTCCGGTTTTACGATGAAAGTATATCAGCAGTTTGGATATTCACTTCCTCATTATTCCGGATCACAGGCTCAAATGGGTACATCCATTAAGGCATCCGAAGCTAAGCCGGGAGATTTGTTCTTCTACGGACATGGCGGAAGAATCGGTCATGTGGCAATCTATATCGGTAACGGTCAGATTGTTCATGCAAGCAATAAGAGAGATGGAATCAAGATCTCAAGCTGTTCGTATAGATCGATTATCAAAGTCGTTCGTATATTGCCGTAGTTTGGCACAATTTACATATTTTATAGTTTACAAGACATTCTATTTATGATAGAATGTCTTTTGTATTATGGTTAACGATAGCCTAATGCCAAGTTATAAGGTATCTCCGTCCTATGACTTAGTGTTACGGCGGTTATACGTTGACAATTAAAGGAGGATATAAAAATGATTTCTAAGGAAAAGAAACAGGCAATTATCACTGAGTACGGAAGAGGAACAAACGATACAGGTTCACCTGAAGTACAGATCGCTCTTCTCACAGAGAGAATCAAGGAGCTTACTGAGCATTTAAAGGTTAATGACAAGGATCATCACAGCAGACGCGGTCTTTTAAAGATGGTTGGTCAGAGACGTAGCTTATTAGCTTATTTAAAGAACAAGGATATCAACAGATATCGTGATCTTATTGCACGTTTGGGAATCAGAAAGTAATCTTAGTTATAAGATTAAAGAAAATAGGGCGGATTTTATTTTCCGCCCTATTTATTTAAGAAACGTTATTCGGGGATTTTACCCGAAGCCACTGAAAAGTTTAAGGAACGCTTTGATTTTTCAGTAGTTTCGGATCCTCGAATATAATTTAAAGGAGGATTAAGATGTTTAAGAGTTTTACGATGGAAATCGGCGGCAGAACTTTAAGAGTTGATGTCGGCAGAGTTGCGGCTCAGGCAAATGGTGCTGCGCTTATCTATTATGGTGATACCTGTGTATTATCAACAGCAACAGCATCGGAGAAGCCAAGAGAGGGTGTGGATTTCTTCCCGCTTTCTGTTGAATTCGAAGAGAAGATGTATTCAGTAGGTAAGATTCCGGGAGGCTTTAACAAACGTGAAGGTAAGGCTTCCGAGAATTCAATTCTTACAGCCCGCGTTATTGACAGACCGATGAGACCTTTATTTCCGAAGGATTACAGAAATGATGTTTCATTAAACAATATGGTAATGAGTGTAGATAATACATGTAGACCTGAGCTTGTTGCAATGCTCGGTTCTTCAATTGCTACATGCATTTCCGATATACCTTTTGACGGTCCTTGTGCAATGACTCAGCTTGGTATGGTTAACGGCGAATTTATAGTTAACCCGGGTCAGGAAGCTTGGGATAACGGAGATCTCCAGCTTACAGTAGCATCGACAAGAGAAAAAGTTATCATGATTGAAGCCGGAGCAAATGAGATTCCTGAAGATAAGATGATTGAGGCTATTTATAAGTGCCATGATATCAACCAGGGAATTATTGCTTTTATCGACAATATGGTTAAAGAGATCGGTAAGCCTAAGCATGAGTATGTAAGCTGTGCAATTCCGCAGGAGATGTTTGATGCAATGAAGAATATTGTTTCTCCTGAAGAGATGGAAGTGGCAGTATTTACAGATGAGAAGCAGAAGCGTGAAGCTAATATTTCCGCAATTATGGATAAAATGACTGAAGCTTTTGCTGATAAGGAAGATTGGCTTGCAATCTTACCTGAAGCTTTATATCAGTATCAGAAGAAGACTGTAAGAAAGATGATTCTTAAAGATCATAAGCGTCCTGACGGTCGTGCAATCGATCAGATTCGTCCGCTTGCAGCTGAAGTAGATTTGATTCCTCGTGTACATGGTTCCGCTATGTTCACAAGAGGACAGACACAGATTTGTACAGTCACAACTTTGGGACCGTTATCCGAAGCACAGAAGCTTGACGGTATCGATGATTTCATGACCGGTAAGCGTTATATGCATCATTATAACTTCCCGTCATACTCTGTTGGTGAGACAAAGCCTTCAAGAGGACCGGGAAGAAGAGAGATAGGACACGGAGCTTTGGCAGAAAAAGCGCTTGTACCGGTACTCCCTTCGGAAGAAGAGTTCCCTTATGCAATCCGTACAGTATCTGAAACCTTTGAAAGTAACGGTTCCACATCACAGGCATCAATCTGCGCATCGACAATGTCTCTCATGGCTGCCGGTGTTCCGATTAAGAAGCAGGTTGCAGGTATTTCCTGCGGACTTGTTACGGGCGATACTGATGACGATTATATAGTTCTTACGGATATTCAGGGACTTGAAGACTTCTTCGGAGATA
>JAILJL010000134.1 GCA_024694785.1 Lachnospiraceae bacterium | reverse complement strand
TGGAATGGTGGTGTAAGAGACCACCGCTTGCCTGGTAACAGGCAAGGCTGTGTAAACCCCATCCGAAGCAAGACCGCATCGAAGCGTTATTAGGTTGCCCGCCAAGCTTCAGGTAGGTCGCTTGATGTGGCTGGTAACAGTCATACTAGATAGATGATCATTCACGACAGAACCCGGCTTATAGTCCTGCGCCCTCTCCCGCACTTAACGGTGCGGGAGGGGTTTAATTTAAAGCTTAATATAAAGCTTAGGAGAATAACATGAAAAGTTTAAAGGATATGGTATCACGCCTTGATTATTCGGTAGTTAAGGGTGAACTTGATATAGAAATTAATAATCTTATCTATGATTCGAGGAAAGTTACAGCCGGAGACATATTTGTATGCATAAGCGGTGCAAATGTTGACGGCCATGATTATATAGATGATGTTATAAGTAAGGGCGCTAAGGCAGTTATAATAACAAAGGAAGTTGAAGTGCAGGGTGATGTGGCAGTGCTTCGCGTAAAGGATGCGAGAATTGCACTGGCAGAGCTTTCTGCAGCTTTTTTTGATTACCCTGCTGACAAGCTTAAGGTTATAGGAGTTACGGGTACCAAGGGTAAAACCACTACAACCTACATGGTTAAGTCTGTTCTTGAGAAAGTCGGTATTAAAACGGGATTAATAGGAACGATTGAGGCAATTATAGGTGATGAGAATATTCCTGCCGTTAATACAACGCCGGAATCATTTGTACTTCAGTCCTATTTTAGAAAGATGGTCGACTGCGGTATCAAGGTCTGCGTTATGGAAGTATCTTCACAGGGATTAATGATGCATAGAGTTGATGGGTTCACATTTGAACTTGGTATATTTACCAATATATCCCCGGATCATATCGGCCCTAATGAGCATGCATCTTTTGAAGAATACATGGAATGCAAGGGGCTTCTTTTCAAGAAGTGCCGTCACGCCATAGTTAATGCGGATGATGAGCATTATAAGGATGTACTTAAGGGTTGTACATGTGATATAAGTACTTTTGCGGTTAAAGAATGTGCGGACTATAAGGCGGAAGACGTTAAGCTTGTTAAGAATCCGGGATATCTCGGTATTGAATATGATATTAAAGGAAGAATTAATAATCACTTTGTGATTGATCTTCCCGGTATGTTCAGTGTATATAATTCTTTGGCAGCTCTGGCAATCTGCGATTACTTCAAGGTTGACATAGAGAAGATGAAGGATGCCTTAAAGGTTGCAAAGGTAAGAGGAAGAATAGAGAAGGTTGAGAATACAGGTGATTTTACCGTTCTTATAGATTATGCCCATAATGCGATGGCACTTGAAAGTCTGCTTTCAACTCTTAAAGAATACGAACCGGGTAGACTGGTTACTGTATTTGGCTGCGGCGGCAATCGTTCAAAGCTTAGAAGATTTGAAATGGGTGAGGTGTCCGGTAAATTATCTGATGTAACCATTATTACGTCGGATAATCCACGAGATGAAGATCCACTTCTTATTATGCAGGATATTGAGACCGGCATTAAGAAGACAACCGGTAAGTATATGATGATTCCGGATAGAAGAGAAGCTGTGGCTTATGCAATTAAAACCGCTAAGACAGGTGATGTTATTATAATTGCAGGAAAGGGTCACGAGGATTATCAGGAAATTCACGGTAAGAAATATCCTATGGATGACAGGGAGCTTGTATCAAGCGCATTATAGGAGGTTATGATGCCATTCGCCGATATCATTGTCGATATATCGATTGAGAAACTGAATAGACCTTTTACTTATGAAGTGCCGGATTCTCTTCTTGATATAGTCAAAATCGGCGATCAGGTTATGATTCCTTTTGGACGCGGCAATTCCTTGAAGAAGGGCTTTGTTATAGGGCTTAAGGAAGAATCCGGAGTGGAAGAAGGCATAATACTTAAAAAAATTGATTCAATTCTGCCGGATTGCGGTATATATGGTGAGCTTATTCGCTTGAGTAAGTTCATGGCAGAGCAATTTGGCGGAACATTAAATCAGGCTTTAAGAACTTGTCTACCATTGAAGAAACCGGGAAAGATAAAGGAAAAGGAATACATATATCGCAAGGCAGATGACGATACATTAAGCCTGGAAATCGCAGAAGCTAATAGAAAGCATGCGGTCGCACGGCTTAGGCTTCTTGAAGCATTGAAAGAGGACATGGTGATTCCGAGGGACATTATTGTTAAGAAATTACATGTTCCCGGGGATACCATTCGTAAGCTTGCGGAAAAGGATATCATAGTAATTGATAAGAAGCGTGAGTACAGAGAAGTTCTTCCTAACGGAATTAACAGGAATACCGAGATCGTACTTAATGATTCGCAGAAGAGAATCGTTGATTCAGTTATAGCCGATTACAAGAGCGGAGCCAATAACGTAAGTCTTATTAAGGGAGTTACGGGTTCCGGTAAGACGGAAGTATACATGGAGATAATGGATGCGGTTATTCGTGACGGTAAGAAGGTTATCTTACTTATTCCGGAGATAGCCCTTACGTACCAGACGCTTATCCGTTATTACAGAAGATTCGGTGACAGGATTGCGGTTCTTCATTCGAAGCTTTCCGATGGAGAGAGGTTCGACCAGATTTCCCGCGTGGAGAATGGCGAAGTTGATATAATGATAGGCCCGCGAAGTGCGCTTTTTACGCCTTTTAAGGATATAGGCCTTATAGTAATAGATGAAGAGCATGAGAATGCTTACAAAAGCGAGCAGATTCCACGTTATCATGCTGTTGCGGTTGCGAAGGAAAGAATCAGAATGTCACACGGCATGCTTATACTTGGTTCCGCGACTCCTTCAATGGAGAGCTTTTATAAGGCAAAAAAAGGTGAGTATAAGCTATATGAATTAAATGAGAGATTCTATAAGAATCCCTTACCTGAAGTGCATATAGCAGATATGCGCGAAGAACTCAGAAAGGGTAATGTATCCATATTCAGTGACAAACTGGATGAATTAATTAAAGACAGATTAAATAAGCACGAGCAGATTATGCTCTTTCTTAACCGCCGCGGTATTTCAGGCTTCGTGAGTTGCAGAAGTTGTGGTTATGTGGTTAAGTGCCCTAATTGCGACGTGTCACTTACACTTCATTCAAATAAGAAAATGGTGTGCCATTATTGCGGATATGAGACTCCGGAGATTAAGACATGTCCTTCATGCGGATCTAAGTATATAGCAGGATTCAAGGTTGGAACCGAGAAAATTGAAGAGCTCATACATAAGAATTACCCGGAGGCAACGGTTCTAAGAATGGATGCCGATACAACAAAGGGTAAGACGGGACATGAGGATATAGTGGCAGCTTTTATTAATAAAGAAGCCGATATTTTGATCGGAACGCAGATGATAGTTAAGGGCCATGATTTCCCTGATGTGACACTTGTGGGTATACTTGCTGCTGACATGTCACTTTTTGCAAGTGATTATCATGCGAATGAGAATACCTTCGAGCTTCTGACTCAGGCTGCGGGAAGAGCAGGGCGAGGTAACATTCCGGGTGAAGTTGTTATACAGACGTATAATCCGGAGAACTTCGCAATCAAAACTGCGGCAAGTCATGATTACAATGCATTCTATAATGAGGAGATCATGTACAGAAGCCTGATGAAGTATCCGCCTGCCGGTAATCTTCTTACGATTATGATTACGTCTGATAGTGAAGAGAAGATTGAAAGGCTTGCGGGGGATCTTGCTTCGGTTATAAGAGGGGCTTCAGATAGAAGCGTAACGGTGCTTGGCCCGGTAGATGCAACAATTAAGAAGATTAACAATGTCTATCGTAAGGTTATATACATTAAAGCAAAGGAATACGAGACATTGGTTATCTGGAAGAACAGAATAGAAGAATACAGAAGAAAGACGGAATATAGAGACGGAAGCGTCGGCTTCGATTTCAATCCGTCGGAAAGTTTCTAAGGAGGATTATATATGGCAATAAGAACGGTAAGAATACTTGGCGATGAAATCTTAACCAAGAAATGTCGTGAGATTAAGGAGGTAACTCCGAGAATAAGAGAACTTGCGACCGATATGATCGATACTATGTATGAAGCAAACGGTGTTGGTCTTGCAGGTCCGCAGGTGGGAGTATTGAAGAGAATCGTGGTTATTGATGTGGGAGAAGGACCGATGGTACTTATTAATCCGGTTATCATTTCATCTGACGGAGAGCAGATCGGTGAAGAAGGCTGCTTAAGCTATCCGGGTAAATCCGGCACCGTTAAGCGTCCGAATCATGTAATAGCCAAGGCATATGATCTTGATATGAAGGAGTACACGATTGAGGGAGAGGGCTTACTTGCGCGCTGCATTTGCCACGAACTTGATCATCTTGACGGACATATGTATGTAGAGCTTGCAGGTGATACGATACACGATGTAAATTATGAGACCGAGGAATAAGTTATATGAAGATTATATTTATGGGAACACCGGATTTTGCGGCTCATGCGTTGAAAAAGCTCGCTGAGTCAAAGCACGAGATCGAACTTGTCGTGACAAAGCCGGATTGTTACCGAGGTAAGAACAAAAGCTCT
>JAILJL010000090.1 GCA_024694785.1 Lachnospiraceae bacterium | reverse complement strand
GAGCATATGGTTGATACGGTGCTTTATTTTGAAGGTGATAGACATGCATCATACAGAATACTTCGAGGTGTTAAGAATAGATTCGGTTCCACCAACGAAATAGGAGTATTTGAGATGCGGGATACGGGTCTGCGTGAGGTTGAGAATCCGTCGGAATTCATGATAGAGGGTAAGCCTGAAGGGGCTTCGGGGTCTGTGATAGCATGTTCTATGGAAGGAACGCGGCCGATATTACTTGAAGTGCAGGCTTTGGTATGTAATTCTAATCTCGGAATTCCGCGAAGAACCACCGTAGGTGCGGATATTAACAGGGTTAATCAGCTTATGGCGGTATTGGAGAAACGTGCCGGATTCAAGCTTATGAACTGCGATGCATACATCAATATAGCGGGTGGTATGCGTATGAATGAGCCTGCGATAGACCTTGCCATTGCAATGGCGATTGTATCAAGTTATAGGGATAAGCCGATTGATGATAAGCTTATCTGCTTTGGTGAGATTGGTTTAAGCGGTGAGATAAGATCGGTATCGATGGCAGAGCAGAGGATTAAAGAGGCGGAGAAGCTCGGCTTTACTACATGCATATTGCCGGCGATTAATCTTAAGAGCACACCTAAGGATACAGGAATTAAGCTTATCGGTATGGAGTCGGTTACAGAACTGGGTAAATATATAGGATAATCAAAAGGCGCAGCTATTTGCTACGCCTTTTACTATACTTCTTAATAATCTAATCCGTGTTCTTTCTTGAAAGCATCAAGCTCACGCTGGTTTTTAATGCATACGCTCTTCTCAGGATAGGTTGCCATCACGTTGGCATAACGCTCCTTGGCTGCCTTGGTACGGCCGTTCCAGAGAATCCAGTTAACGTATTCCTTATCGTACTTCTCGTAAGTACCCGGTGTTGTCTCTTTGCGGACCTTACGGAACTTATTCTCATATCTGTGATATGTACGTAAGAGACAATCAAAACGGTTGAAGTTCATAAATACAATCAAATCCGCCTCTGCCATTCTGCGATCGAAATCGACCTTTGGGAAGTTGCCATCAATTACCCAGCCTGATTCTTCGTGAGATTTTAAAAACTCATCTAACATGGATAATTCTTCATCTAACGGGCGAACATCCCATCCCGGAAGATAGTGATTCTTATCGAGGTTCAAAAAATCCAATCCGTATTTCTTGCCAAGATGCTCTGCAAGTGTAGATTTACCGCTGCCGCAATAGCCGATTACGGATATTTTCTTAATATTCTTGTCCATATACGTACCCCTTAAGTTTATAGTATATACAACTATGATACCATAAGAGCCTGAAATATACAACTAAGCTTTGCATAAGAAAGCTACTTACCCGCAATGTAGAGAATATTGCTGAACAGAGGATTATTGGTCTTTTTCATATATGTCTCGTAATCTCTTTTATATATTGTATATCTTTTGCCCCACGAAGAAACCGTTATTGTTGCGGTGTCTGCTGCAACAATCGTAACGTAGTGGGAATTAATCTTTGATTGACCGGACGAAGCATGCATTGTAAGAGTGCTTTTACCTAAGATTAGATTATTTGGGCCAATGGCAAGGACAACGGGCCAGTTACGCGAAAGCATGTCATCGACCGAATTCCATAGATGGCAGGGCATAACACCCCAGCGGGCGAATGCCTTAATCCTGTGCGTTAAGAAGTATAGATTGGCACCGAGCGCAAGAATAAAGCCGTTTATTCCGAAGCCCGGAACTATGGGAAGATAACGCTTGCGAATCTTATCCGCAAGGCGCATATATTGCGACTTTGTAATAGAACAGCAGTCGGTGTTTGCAGAGTTATTCGCCTTTTTATGCGTGAGAATAACGTTTGCAAGCGCAATTATGCCGCAACCGTACCCTTTGGCGCTTTTACCCGCAAACCATCCTTGATCGCCGCCGAAATATTCATTATTGCTCTTATTGTCAATTACTCTAATTAATAAATCCGATTTCATATGATACCTCTTATAGATAATTATAGGATAAGCGATGCATTTGGCAATATTAATTTGCGATATGCTTGACTGGTATGAGAAAAGGGGATACGATAAATAATGTATACCGCAATATGTTAATAGCGGATAAGAATTGATTGGAGTAGGCAAATGAGAAATAGATTATTGGTTTTGATAATTGCAGCGATGCTTTTGATAGGATTATTATGTGCGTCAGGATGCGGTAAGGACAATAAGAGTAACGAGAGTAATCAATCCGTAATCGTTCAGCAGAATCAGGAAGATAATCAGTCGGAAGATAATAATACCGGCGAAGCCGGAAAGGATGATAATTCAGGGGAGTCGGATGATGAGGATAATTCCGGTAATGAGGGAGATGCCTCGGAAGATGGCTTATTTTCGGAAGTCCATGGCGCGCTTCATGTAGATGGCGCGAATCTCGTAGATAAGAACGGTGAAAAAGTGCAATTATACGGAATCTCTACACATGGACTTGCATGGTTTCCGCAGTATGTAAACTATGATACGTTTGCATTCTTTAATAATGAGTGGGGAATTAACTGTATGCGACTTGCCATGTATACCGAAGAATATGGAGGATACTGTAGCGGTGGTGACAGAGAATCGTTAAAAAAGCTTATTAATGATGGAGTTGAAGCTGCGACCAAGCTTGGTATGTATGTAATAATCGACTGGCATATATTAAGTGAGCAGGACCCGATGAACCATAAAGATGAAGCTAAGAGCTTTTTTGCAGAGATGTCCGAGAAATATAAGGATTATACTAATGTAATTTACGAGATATGCAATGAGCCTAACGGAGGCGGCACTTGGGACAGAGTCACGGCATACGCAAATGAAGTGATTCCGATTATAAGGGCAAATAACCCTGATGCATTAATCCTTGTCGGAACGCCTTGCTGGAGCCAGGAGATTGATAAGGCATTGGCAGAGCCGCTTGGATTCGATAATATTATGTATGTCTTGCACTTTTATGCATCGACGCATGGAGAGTGGCTTCGTGACAGAATGCAGCAGTGTATCGATAACGGGCTTCCGATATTTATAAGCGAATTCGGATTATGCGAAGCGTCCGGGGACGGAGCAATTAATAAAACTGAGTCCGATGAATGGAAGAAGATTATCGAGAAGAATAATTTAAGCTTTATATGTTGGAATCTGTCTAATAAGAGCGAGACGAGTTCTCTTATAAAAAGCTCTTGCAATAAGCTTTCTGATTTCACTGATGATGAATTGGGAGAGGAAGGCAAGTATATGAAAGATTGGTTTACGAGTAAATGAAAAACAGCTTTATTAATAATATAACAGTTAGCAGAAACAAATGAATTATTAGAAAGGCGAAAAAATGAATTTAGTATTAAATGATATTTGCATTCGAAATGCAGTAAAGGCAGATTGCCAGCAGCTGGCAGATTGGTGGAATGATGGCAAGGTTATGGCTCACGCCGGATTTCCTAATGGAGTGGGAACCACAGCGGAAGAAGTGGCCATGCAGATTTCTGCAGAGCAAGATGACAGAGGTCGCACCCTCATAATTGAATCATGCTGCAAGCCAATTGGAGAAATGAATTACCATAGGCTTGATGGGAACGTTGCTGAAATAGGAATCAAAATATGTGATTTTGATTACCAAGAAAAGGGACTAGGCCCAATTGCCTTAAGCATGCTCATCAAAGAATTGTTCTCCACAGGATTTGAAAAGATTATTTTGGATACAAACCTAAATAACGAAAGAGCACAGCATGTTTATGAGAAACTGGGTTTCAAGAAACTGAGGGTCAATATTGATGCCTGGGAAGATCAACTTGGTGTGATGCAATCATCCGTTGATTACGAACTGACACCAGAAGAGTTTTGCGACTATAGTCAGAGGAAAGGAATTTTCAAAGGATGATAAAAATCCTATTCGTTTGCCACGGCACTCTACCAACCGAGCGGTGAAAAGCCTTAAATATCAAGCTTTGAGAGCTGCTTTGATCGTGAATTTGCACCTTACTTGCACCCTTAAGTAACAAATCAATCCGGACTCCAA
>JAILJL010000043.1 GCA_024694785.1 Lachnospiraceae bacterium | reverse complement strand
TACTATAATATTAAAATCGAAATCGAACTTTTCATCTTCAATATCCTGTGATGACGGATTATAATATATAATCTGACCGATTTCTTCAACTGCCTTAAATACAAGGAATGCTCTTGCTGACTTAAGTAAGCACTTCTGGTCAACATATACTGTCATTCCGTATATCTTAAGACCTTCGTTTTCTTTATCTTTAACTGCCTGCTTGTCGCCGTCGTTGAATTCGGCATTAAGGAACTTTTCCTCATGATCGGCTGCTTTAGGTGCCTCTGATGCCGCTTCTG
This sequence comes from Lachnospiraceae bacterium, assembly GCA_024694785.1. Classification (GTDB taxonomy): domain Bacteria; phylum Bacillota; class Clostridia; order Lachnospirales; family Lachnospiraceae; genus XBB1006. The sequence goes on along the minus strand of JAILJL010000043.1, from coordinate 13,379 downwards.
CCTTAGCTGCAGGTGCTGCCGCAGGTGCAGTTCCACCCGCATTGCTCAAAATCTCATTAAGCTTGGTAATGATTTCTTCATGTTCTTCAGTTCCTTCATCAGAAGTACTCTTAATTGTCTCAAGGTATCCTTCGATTGCGTCAAGACACTGGAACAATACGTCTATCATTTCGCCGTTAACTTTTACCTTGTCGTTACGAACTTCAGAGAATACATTTTCCATATCATGGGTTAAATGCTGCATTCTCTTAAATCCCATAGTTCCGGCCATACCTTTTAAGGAATGGGCTGCTCTGAAGATTTCATTAATTGTGTCCTTGTTATCCGGTTCCTGTTCCAAATTCATGATACAATCATTCAGGCTCTGGATATGTTCACTTGTCTCATCAATAAAGATCTCTAAATACTGGCTTACATCCATACTTATCGTACCCCCACATTCATAATGATTGTTGATGCTACTTCCTGTAACGGAACTACTACATTAGAAAGACCTGCAATTCTGATCGCTCTTGGCATACCATACACAACGGATGTTACTTCATCCTGGGAAATGGTAAATATCTTCTTGCTACTGTTTAAATCCGTAATACCCTTGGTACCGTCCGCACCCATACCGGTCAAAACCACACACACGATTTCTTCATATGCACTGTCCTTTAAGGATGAATACATAATATCGGCACATGGCTTCAAACCGCCAATCGGTGGAGAATCATCCAGATGTACAACATGATCTCCGGTAGGCTTTCTTATAACCTGTAAATGTTTGCCTCCCGGTGCGACATATACATGCCCCGCCTTGAGTACATCCCCTTCCTCAGCTTCTTTAACCTCAACCTCTGAAATCTCATCCAGTCTTTCTGCCATGGATTTGGTGAACCCCGGCGGCATATGCTGTACAAGAACCATAGGTGCATTCATTCCCTTTGGTAATAACGGGATGACTTCCTGCAAGGATTTCGGTCCTCCGGTAGAACAAGCAAGAGCAATCAGTTTATTACCCGGTTTGACTGTACTTACTTTTGGAATACCTGCTTCAATATCCTTCTTAACCTCAGCCGCAGTAAGGATAGGTTTCTTAGTAACAGGAGTTATGGTTATCGGTCTCGAAGGCTTCGGTTTATCAGCCGGCTTCGGTTCTTCTTTCGTTACCTGCTGCGGTTCGGTTTTGCGTCCATCTATTCTTAAGACTGCTTTTAAAACGTCTGTAAGATTATAGGAGAACTGCTGTCCTCTTGCCTCGATAATATTCTCAGGCTTAGTGACAAAATCAACAGCTCCGAGCGATAACGCTTCGAAAGTCTCTTTCGAACCCGCTTTGGTCAACGTACTTGCAACGATAACTACAACGTCGATCTTTTCTTTATGAAGTTTTCTAAGTAATTCCAGACCATTCATCCTCGGCATGTTGATATCAAGGACAATTGCGTCATACTTATTGGCTTTGATTTTCTCGTATGCCTCAAGACCGTCGCTTGCTGTATCAACAACATTGAGTGAATCATCTGTGTTGATTATATCACATAGCGCTCTTCTCATGAGTGCAGAGTCATCAACTACCATAATATTTTTCTTCATTCTGTACCTCGGTTAATTCTTCTAAGCTTACGCTCTTCCTCAAAAATAAACCTGATTATCTTTTCCCTGGAATCCTGATCCAAATTAATGAATTTTAAACGATTCTCATATCGTGATACGGTATCTTTACGAAGATTACAACTTAATATCTGCCCGCATACGTCGAAACTTACCATTTCCCCTTCCAATGGCAACTCAAACAGTATCCTCTTATAGCTTCCGGGCTCATTCGGAAATCTGGTTACCATCTTCATTCCGCCTCCGCTGATATCCATCACGAGCCCATGCATCATAATTTTCTCAAGATCTATAGCATTATACTGTTTCATTATGACACTAAATTGTGGCGAATTGATTTCTGCTTCGGCCAAATCGTGAAATTTAATTTCAAAAGTTGTACAGCATCTGTAATACTCTCGCCTCTGAACTTTTTCGGGTTGCGTTACCAGCTGTACCCTGACCAGATAGCGATTGTCGGCCTTATATCTGTCTTTTACGATAACAATTGCCTCATAATTATATTTATCGCCATAGAACAGGAACTTGTATCTATGCCCGTTATGCAAAAGAATAAGCTGCCGCTGATATATAGGCATATCAATTTCAAAATCACCGTTAGAGAAGAGGTTTTCGACCTGACTGATATATAACGGCCTGGAATCTCTCTCGTCTTCAGTCACAAATTCATCACTTATCTCAATTCTCATTCCCAGCTTTATAATTTCGTCTGCCATTAACTCTCCTCCTTTCGGTTTTATAATCTTCTATTCAACATAAAACTCGAGAAAATCTCCGATATTCCGCGCTTTACGTTATTAGCCAAATGCGTTCCGTTAACTATATCCGACGCCACAAGCTTATAAGCCTTAGACGCCCTGCAATTAGGAAACAGCATCATAACCGGCTTTTGCTGTCTTATTGCCTTATCAATTGTGGTATCAAGCGGTATCATTCCCAAATAGTCAAGTCTTCCCTGCAGGAACTTTGACACTACCGATGATAACTTCTGATATACAAGTTCACCATCTTCAATTGTTGAAGCCTTATTCGCAAGAACTCTTATCGTTGTATTGGCTCTGTCGAAATTAGGATTACGATACAAAGCCTTGATAAGCGAATAGGAATCCGTAAGTGAGCTTGGCTCCGGTGTCGTAATCATAATAATCTCCGGACTCATCATGGCAAACGAAAGAACCTGATCCGATATTCCGGCGCCCGTATCTATAATCACGAAATCAGCAAGGCTGTCAAGACTGTTAAGATTATGAATCAAATAAGCCAACTGATCTCTGTTGATATTGCTTAGTCCTACTATTCCGGAGCCTCCCGATACGAAACCTATATTGTTTGGTCCCGGTGTGATAATTTCTTCGATGCTCTTTCCCCTGTAGATAACATCGCTCAAATTATATTTCGGCAATGCACCGAACATTACCTCTACATTTGCAAGTCCAAAATCCGCATCAAAAATTATAACTTTTTGACCCAGTTCCGAAAGCGCCAACGCAAGATTAACCGATGTGTTGGACTTTCCGACTCCTCCTTTGCCGCTTGTAACCGTAATAACTCTGGCTTTCTTTTTCACATCGCTTTCCCGACGCTCTTTAACCATATTACGTAAAGTTGTTGCCTGATCCATTATTAAAACCCCTATTTTCCTCCGAGTAACCTCTTAACTATTCTCTGTGTATCGAATACTTCAATATCTTCAGGTACATTCTGTCCCGTAGTCACATACGACATGGACGCGCCCGTATACATTCTTATGTTGAATAAATTACCATACGAAGACGTCTCGTCAAGCTTTGTGAAAATCAACTTATAATCGGCGATTTCCTTGTAAGAATCCGCAATTTCCAATAAATCTCTGTATTTTGTAGTGGCACTTACAACAAGATATACCTCTTTATCAATTTCCTGCGGTAAAGAAGCTATGAGCTTTCTCGTATCTTCCTTCTGGTCGGGATTCTTATGAGAAAATCCCGCAGTGTCGACAAGAATTATATCTGCATTCTTCACTTTCTCGATTGCCTGCTTTAATTCATCCGCAGAATAGATAATGGTAAGAGGTGTATCAAGAATATTTGCATAGGTTCTTAATTGCTCTTCTGCGGCTATTCTGTATGTATCTGCCGTAAAAAGCGCAATTTTCTTGCCTTCTTCGACTTTGAACTTGGACGCAATCTTGGCTATGGTAGTTGTTTTGCCTACACCGGTAGGACCTATAAAGAATATTATCTTAGGCTTCCTTCCCGATATATCAATAACACTTGTCTCACCGAATTTAAGAATCATTTTCTGATATACATTTGATAACATAAGGTCAATATTGGCACTATGATTCAAAGTTTTATCCATCTCTTCCACAAGAAGATTGGCATACTTCTCGTCTACTTCGTTGTCAAGAAGAGTGTTGTATATCATCTTTGCCATTTTTACGCCTTCCTGGCGGCGCTGATTCTTCTCCGGATAATTGTCATTCTCAAGATTATCGACTTTATCATTGTCTTTTGATGACTTAAGATTCTCTTCAAGCATAGACTGAAGATTATCCAGCTTTTCTTCAAAGCCGTTCATGCTCATATTCTTTTCCGTTTTTGGTTCTTCGCTCGTTTTTCTTACCGGTGCTTCCTGCTTTTTCGGCATTTCACTGATAATCTTTTTAATCTGTTCCTCAGGATCAGCAGGCTTAATATTCTCTCTGTTATAGGTAATATTATCGTTAGGAAGACTGGTTGTTGTATTTGAGATACTCTTAATATCAAGGCTTTCATTTGCCTCGAGATTAATCTTGGTCTGATGCATAGGTGTCTGTGACTTAATCGCATCCGACACATTTAATTTATACTCATTTTCTTCCACCGCTGCAGTTACTTCGAACGTAGATGACTTAAATGCCTTAAAAAAGCCTGAAGGTTTCGTCTGTTTAACGTTCATTATTACAGTGCTCGGGCCAAGTTCCGCCTTTGCTTTCTTGGTTGCTTCTTCTTCTGTCTTACCGATAAACTTCTTAATCTTCATTACTTATACGTCACCATCCCTACCGACTGTAATTCTACATTATTGTCAATCTCATTGTATGATACTACTATCAAATCCTTTATATAGTCTTCCGTAAGCTTCTTGAAATACATTCTTACAATCGGCGAAGTTACGATAATAGGGTTGCTTCCCATATTTTCCAGCTTCGAGACCTCTTCTTCAACCGAATTCATTATAGCCTTTGTTTTCTCGGGATCAAGTGTAAGATATGCCCCTTGTTCAGTCTGCTTTATGGAATTCATAATATCCTGTTCAACCTGCGGATCAAGCGTAACAACGGAAGTTGTCTCGTTTGCCGGGAAATACTTCGAAGAAATGGAGCGCTTTAAGCTCTGTCTTACATACTCCGTAAGTACATCCGTATCATGCGTAGTCTGCGCATGATCTGCCAGGCTTTCAAATATCGTAAGTAAATCCCTGATCGAAATCTGCTCTCTTAACAGGTTCTGCAAGACTTTCTGTATCTCTCCGATACCAAGAAGCTTCGGAACAAGGTCGTCCACAAGTACCGAGTTAGTCTCCTTAAGATTATCGATAAGAGTCTGCACATCCTGTCTTGATAAAAGCTCTGCAATATGAGTTTTGATAATTTCCGTAATATGCGTTGCTATAATCGAAGGCGGATCTACAACCGTATAGCCGAAGCTTTCCGCACGTTCTCTCTGACTTTCCGTAATCCAGATCGCAGGCAGATGGAAAGAAGGCTCGAACGTTGGAATACCCGAAATTTCCTGCTCCACATGTCCCGGATTCATTGCCATATAGTGGTCAAACAGAATTTCACCTTCTGTTACCTGTATACCCTTAATCTTAATAATATACTGATTCGGGTTAAGCTGAATATTATCTCTCATACGGATAATCGGCACTATGGTACCAAGCTCCAGCGCAACCTGACGGCGAATCATGATAACACGATCCAAAAGATCTCCGCCCTGGTTAGCATCCGCAAGCGGAATGATACCATAACCGAATTCAAGCTCAATAGGATCGACCTGCAAAAGCGAGATAACATTTTCCGGCTTTCTGATCTCTTCGCCGGACTCTTCCGCAGCTTCCGCCTCTTCTTCGATTGCTTTGACTTCACTATTCTTCTGAATATTATATCCGGCTATAATAAAGACAAGACCAAAAATCAGGAAAAGGAAGAAATTAAGAGGCGTAAAGCCAAGAGCAATCATTGTTCCGCCAACAAGATACAAAACTTTCGGAATTCCGAAAAGCTGCGAAACAAGTACATCTCCAAAATCCGCTTCCTTAGACGCCTTCGTTACAAGGATACCTGTTGCAAGAGATATAAGCATTGATGGTATCTGCGATACAAGTCCGTCACCTATTGTAAGCAAACCATACTTCTGCAGTGCATCCATTGCACCGAGTCCCTGGTTCATTACACCCATTACGGTACCGCCTGCAAGGTTGATAATCGTAATGATAATACCCGCAGTTGCGTCTCCCTTTACGTACTTTGTCGCACCATCCATGGCTCCGAAGAAATTGGATTCAGCTTGAATTTTTGCTCTTCGTTCTCTTGCCTGTGCTTCATTTATAACACCCGTATTAAGATCGGCATCAATCGCCATCTGCTTACCGGGCATAGCATCCAATGTAAATCGAGCGGTTACCTCGGCAACTCGCTCAGAACCTTTGTTAATAACAACAAACTGAATAATAACGAGTACAATAAAAATAATTGCACCGATTACGAGATCGTTACCTCCGACGAATTGACCGAATGTCTTAACAACATTACCCGGATCGCCGGATCTTAGAATAAGTCTCGTAGAAGATACGTTAAGCGAAATTCTGAAAATAGTCGTAAAAAGCAAAAGTGTCGGGAAGAACGACATATCAAGAACTTCTTTAACAAAAAGAGAGTTAAAAAGGACTATCAAAGCCATCGCTATATTAAAAGCGAGCATTACGTCCAATATGAAATTGGGAATCGGAATAATGAAGAATAAAACCGCGCAAAGCAAGTACAACGCAACGCCCACATCGCCCTTTTTCACTTTCCTTATCCCCCTTTCTTATAATCTTTCTCAAAATTATGCGGTTTTCTTCCGGTAAATCTCTGCCAGAATTTCCGCAACTGCCTGATAAAGCTCAGGCGGTATTTCCTGTCCAACATCCACGCTCTGATACAACGAACGCGCAAGAGCCTTACTCTCAACTATGTCGACTTTATTCTCTCTTGCAATCTCCCTGATTTTCATTGCAAGATAATCTTCACCTTTAGCTACAACAATCGGCGCCGGAGCGACCTCCGTATCATACTTGATTGCCACCGATAAATGCGTAGGATTGGTAATAACAACATCCGCTTTGGGAACTGCCTGCATCATACGCTTCTGCGATGCCTGCCTCATAATCTGTCGCTGACGACCCTTTATTTCAGGATTACCTTCGGTATTCTTGAACTCATCCTTAACTTCCTGCTTGGTCATCTTCATCTCTTCATTAAACTTGTGTTTGCTATATGCGTAATCTGCAATACCCAAAATGAGATAAAAAAGCGAAATTTTGATTCCTGTATCAACAATAATCTTGCCTACAAGCGAAATCGCCGAATTTAACGGTATCTCATATAACATAAAGAGCTCATTGGCATAATCTTTGATACTTGAATAAGCAATCCAGGCTATAAGCAACACCTTAATTATTGATTTGGCAAGCTCAAAAAGCGAATCCTTTGAAATAATCTTTTTAATTCCCTGAGCAGGATTAAGCTTGCTGAATTTCGGCTGCATAGGTTTTGCAGTCGGCTTCCATTTGACCTGTACAAGACTCGTTAAGAACGTGACCAGTAATGCGATCAAAAGCACCGGCCATAATATCCTAAGAATCTGGAATAATGAATAGTTGACAAGATCCTGTGCCTGTCTTAATCTGAACCCACCGACACTGTCCCTTGTAACATCGGGCATTTTCTTATACACGTCAAAGAAAGTCTGCACGAAACCACTTGCAAACGTGGTGGCAAGAAGCTTTACAATAAGGAACAAGGATAAAAGCTCAAACGCGGAATTCAATTCTTTCGATTTGGCTACTTTTCCTTCTTCTCTGGCATCTTTTAACTTTTTGGCTGTTGCCGGCTCGGTTTTCTCGCCGCCCGGGCCGTCTTGCGCAAATAACTGAAGATTCATCGCAAGCGGCAATTTTATACTAACATCCATCCCATCACCCTATTAATAAGTGCCGATTCCCTGACTAAAAAGAGTTACCATGTTCTTCGTCTCTTTGAAAATAAAGTTTGCAATATCCGGCAGTAAGAACACCGTCACAAACATAACCAGAAGTCCTGCAAGCAATTTAACCTGCATACCTATGGCAAACATGTTCATCTGTGGTGCAACCTTTGCCAAAATACCAAGGATTACATTCAGAATCATAATAACCGCAAATATTGGCAAAAAGATTCTAAATGCAATAACAAAAGTGTCTGTCATGAAGCGAACCATAGATGCAAGTAAATGATCCATATCAAATATTACTCTGCCTATAGGCGCTACCTCATAAGAATCAACCAAAGCTCTTAACATATAATGATGCATATTGGTCACTATAAGTAAAAGCATAACAAAGTAATTGTACATTTGGGATACAACAGATGACTCGGATCTTGTAAGCGGATCATACTCCGAAGCCATCGAGAGACCAATGTTCATATCTATAAGCTTACCTGCGGATAAAATGATCGTATTACATATATACCCCGCAAAGCCCATAAGCAGGCCCACCATAGTCTCTCGCACGACAAGTACGGCATAACTAAAAACACCGGAATAAACCAAATCAATTTTGGGCAAAATTGTCTGATACAAAAGAATCGAGACAATTGCCGAAAAACCGACTTTAACTCTTCCCGGTGCAGTAGAAATCCCATAAAATGGTGCGCTTACCATAAACGCGGTAATACGTACCAAAATTAAGAGAAAATATTCAAATGATGCTAAGTCAAAATTATAATTTACCATCTATATAAGATCCTATCTTATGTATCTACTGAAATCCTGCCAAAGATTAACAGTGAAAGTTGACATCATATTAAGCATCCAACCTCCACCAATGAGAATCGTCGCAAATACAGCCAGAATCTTAGGAACAAAAGTAAGGGTCTGCTCCTGAATAGATGTAACTGTCTGAAATATACTTATAATAAGTCCTACAACAAGTGAAACCAATAGCACCGGAGCCGCGGCCATAACAATTGTATAGATTGCATCTCTGGCGATATCCAATATCTGTCCTTCGGTAATCATATAACTACACCTTCCCTATCAGAAAAACGACTTAACCAATTGTCCGATTACCAAGTCCCATCCATCAGCAAGAATGAAAAGAAGAAGCTTAAACGGCATGGAAATCGTCGTAGGCGGCAACATCATCATACCCATTGACATAAGAATCGAAGATACAACCATATCGATTACGATAAACGGAATATATATAAGGAATCCAAGCACAAAAGCAGTCCGTAATTCACTTAATATAAATGCCGGTATAACCGTAGTCATAGGTAAACTGTCAAATTCTTCGTCGGTAACAGGATAATCCTGTTTGGCTATATCGCAAAGTAAAGCCAGATCCTTCTCCTGAGTCTGTCCGTACATGAATTCTCTCAAAGGTGCAGAACCTATCTCAATAGCCTGATCCTGGGTAATCTTACCTTCGTCAAAAGGTTTGATTGCATTTTCATTAATATCCTTAAATACAGGTGACATAATAAAAACTGTCAAGAATAATGCAAGTCCTACCAATACCTGATTAGGTGGTGCAGTCTGCGTACCTAACGCCTGCCTCAAAAAGTGCAGCACTATAATGATTCTCGTGAATGAAGTAAGCATTATAATAAGCGAAGGCGCAAGAGATATCAAAGTTAAAACGAGTAAAATTCTTACTGTACCCGATATCTGTCCGCTGTCATTATTATAAATAATATGAAAACCATTATTAATATCTGCTCTCGGATCGCTAGGTTCAACCGCTTCGGTATCTGTACCGGCTGTCGAAGATTCCGTTGCATGTATATGCCATGGCACTATTAATGTCAAAGCACCTGCCAGGAATATCGTACCGAGCACAATCGACACAATACAACATATCTTTTTCAATTTTTCCACCTAGCCCTTTTTATTCCTAAATCTGTCCAGAATGTCCTGAAAACCTGCCATTGTTGTAGCAGTCTTCCCCTCTTCGTCCAACCTAAGATCAGGAATTTCATTCTCATCCAGCTCGATGATTTTGTTAATTTCATCCTTACCGACACCAATTACAACATACCTATCCGCCACTTTCATAAGTGCAAGATACTTCGTATTGGATAACCTTAAGGTCTCTATAAGTTGCATATTCCTGTTCTGCATCTTAACCTTTTGATATCCGCCTATGAAACGTGTTGTAATAACCGTCATAGCAAGCACAAAAGCAAAAATAATCAAGACTACAATCAGTTGGATGAAACTATCACCGCCGCCTGTAGCTCCAATTATCATAATTAATGCCCTCTATTAGCCGATAACTTTCTTAACTGCTTCAAGAACACGGTCTGCCTGGAAAGGCTTAACGATAAAGTCCTTAGCGCCCGACTGGATTGCCTCAATAACCATTGCCTGCTGACCCATTGCAGAACACATAACTACTACTGCATTGGAATCTGCTTCACGAATCTTCTTTAATGCCTGAATACCATCCATCTCCGGCATTGTAATATCCATGAGTACGAGATCCGGCTTTGTCTCGTTGTACTTGTCTACAGCAATCTGACCGTTCTCTGCTTCACCTGCGATACCGTAACCATTCTTGGTCAGGATATCCTTGATCATCATTCTCATGAATGCTGCGTCATCGCAAATTAAAATATTCTTAGCCATTTGTCATCTCTCCTTACAATTTTATTTAGGCTGTTCTTTAATAATATCCGTAATACGGATACCGAAGTTTTCTTCCAAAACTACTACTTCACCTTTAGCTACATACTTGCCGTTAACAAGTACGTCGATTGATTCACCCGCAATCTTATTAAGTTCAATAATCGTTCCGGGCGAGAACTCCAAAATCTCTTTGATGGATTTACTTGTTCTTCCAAGTTCAACCGTAACTTCAAGAGGTACATCCATAATAAGATCGATGTTCTCTTGCTGCTGAATAGGATTGAAATCTCCCATCATAAGCGGCTGGAACTGTGCCTGTTGAACATTGACAGGTTGCTGATACATCATAGACATATCCGGATATCCCATCATTGGCTGTCCCATCATCGGTTGTCCCATCATCGGTTGTTGCATCATCGGCTGTCCTTGCGGAGCCTGCTGAGGCGCTGCAGCTTCCTGCTTTGGAGCTTCCGCAGCACTTACTGCTGCTTCATCACCAGCTATATCAATTTCCATATTCTTTGCAATGCTGTTATACATATCGCGCGCAAATGAAAATGGATACAACTGCATAATCGTACTGTCGACAAGATCTCCGATTTCCATCTTGAAGGTAATTCTGACAAACTTGCCTCTAAGGAATGAATCTATCTCGGAACCGTCGCTGGTTGTCTGAAGATCAACCACATCAGCTGTAGGCGGGCTGATATCAATCATTTTGTTAAGCATCGAAGAAAGTGATGTCGCCGACGAACCCATCATCTGGTTCATTGCCTCGCTTATTGCGGATAAATGCAATTCCCCAAGCTCTCCGTCAGTATTGGTACCATCGCCACCCATCATAAGATCTGTAATTATCTTAACGTCATTCTCTTTTAATACAAGAATGTTGCTTCCGTCAAGACCTACAGTATAACCAATTCGAATGAATACGCATGGCTTGGCATAATTTTCTATTACATCTTCCCAGGTTGCAACGGATACAACCGGTGTAGATATCTCTACCTTGCGATTAACAAGGGAAAAAAGCGTAGTAGCCGCGGTTCCCATGCTTATATTCGCAATCTCACCTATGGCATCGCGTTCTTCATCGCTTAAGGTATTATCGCCATCATCGGAAGAAACCTCATCACCGCCACCGGAATCATTCAATAAAGCGTTGATTTCTTCTTGAGATAAAACTCCTCCATCCATGTCCCTACTCCTCTCTGATTATTTCTGTTATCTGAACAGCATAATTATCTCCGGACGAACCCGGTAATGCTTTAAACTTCTCTATATTACCGACATATACCGACAATTCGTTATCGGCCTTGCTGTCAAGCCTTATTATATCCCCTACCTGGAGATTGATGAAATCATCGACCGATATGATACTGTTGCCAAGTACTGCTTTAACAGGCATCGGTGCATGATTAATCAGCATCTCTATATTATCCTTATACTGTAATTCTTTCTTGGTCTTAGTATTAGAATACCAGTATTTTGTGTTCAATTTGTCCATAACGTCTTCCAAAGTCAAATACGGAAGACAGATATTCATAAGACCCTCTACTTCGCCGATTTTAAGATTAATCGTAACAATCGCGATCATTTCACTAGGTGATATAATCTGTGCGAACTGTGAGTTGGTCTCGATTCTCTCAAGTCGCGGACTCAAATCAATAACGTTCTCCCACGGCTCTCGTAACAGATCTATTGCAATTGAAAGCATACGTTCAACGATTAAAAGCTCTATCTCAGAGAACTCTCGGCTTCTTTCAAGCGGTTCTCCCGGACCTCCGAGCATTCTGTCGACCATTGCATAACCAAGGTTGGTAGCAAGCTCAAGAATTACATTGCCGTTAAGCGGTGCAAAATCGACTATTCCAAGTATAACCGGATTGGAAAGCGCATTGGAAAACTCGGAATATGTAACCGCTTCGGAGTTCATAATCTCCACCTGTACGGTCTTTCGAAGATAAGCAGGCATTGTGGTCGAAAGAAGACGTCCATAATGCTCAAATATGATTTCGAGTGTACGTAAATGCTCTTTTGAGAACTTGGCAGGTCTTGCAAAATCGTAGTTCTTGGCTTGTTTCTCGGTATTCTCTTTTATCTCTTCAACATCCAGCTCACCGCTGTTTAAAGCTTGAAGCAGATTGTCTATCTCGTTTTGAGATAAGACCTCTCCCATGTTCCCTCACCACCTGTTACTTTCAAAAATCCACTCATTCAATAATTACTGACAAATAAGATAACTGAATCCCACACTTACGATTACATCAGAATCAAATAATGCTATCAAATCATCAAGAATTTTCTGTGAAGCCTCATACTGAAAATCAGGGTTGTTAATCTCGTCTTTTGTATACTTGGAGATAACATTGATAATACAGTTTTTAATGGTACTGTCATGTGACTTAATCTTTTCAGGACTCCACTTTGAATAATCCTCATGTTTTGAGTTAAGCGAGAGATATACCTTTAATACGCACATATGATCAACGTTATCGCTGCCATGTGTAAGCGATATAACAAGCTGTTCTCCTTCATTAACCTCATAAAGAACAATATCATCAAGGGGCACGTTGTTCTGTCCCGTCGTCTTGCCTGTATTAAGCTCCAAATGAATCGCATTGGCTACCTGTTCAATAAGCTTATTCGCATTTGAAGTCGCCGGCATAACCGAAAATGTTAAAATTGCGGTTAATACAAGATTCACGATCAACAAAGCCAAAATCAATACTGACATTAAATTCTTTTTCATAGTTGCTCCTTTAATTTGAATAAAAGCTGTTATATATCTTATTCTTTACTTTTCTGTTCTTAGCTCTTCCCTCGGCCTTTTTGTTGGATGCAACCTGGTTTTTTTCACCTCTTCCCGCATACTTAAGACGCTTA
>JAILJL010000131.1 GCA_024694785.1 Lachnospiraceae bacterium | reverse complement strand
TAGCCACAGATTTGAATGGCTGCAGATAAAGAAATCACTTTTGAAATACTTTGTATCGTAAATCGTTTCTGATAATCTCCTTCTGTAAACACCTTGCCGCCTATAGTTTTAATACAAACGCCCAAATCATTTTTATTTGCTTTTCCCAGTTCCGGGATATAAGTTGCAACTTCCCCTTGTTCAATTACTTCACGTCCGGCAATAAACGCCTCATTCATCTTTCCTGCCATAGTTTACTACCTCCCTAATCTCCGAGTATTATAGCATAAAAAAACATATAAAAAAACATATAAAAAACCGGAAGCCTATGGGGCATATTAAAACACACATCTGTATTTTAGAAAAGTGGCGAATTGTTCGTAAACATAAAATGGCAGTTGTAAATCGGATGAATCCGTGATATCTTTTAAGAAAGTTGGTTGATAAAGATAATAATAGTTGTCGGAAGGTGCGGAAAATCGTATCTTCTTTTCTAATATGTTATAATAATTTTAAAAGATTAAGGAATTACGTGCGATGAGTGATATTAAGGATAAAGCAACACAAAGTAGAGATGAACGTGACGAGAAACTGGGTCGTATCATAGTGGGTATTAGCTGGCTCTTCTTTGCGTTTAAATATATAGCGGTAGTGTCGCTTGTTGCACTCGTTGTCTTGTATTTTATCGGAAAGCCGCTGTGGTTTGCGCCACTAATCGGGTTTGGCGTTTTTATACTATATAGATTGATCTGGGGATTCGTGTTCGGCCTTTTAATGAAGTGGTCGCGCTGATACAAGGTATAAGCATTTAAACGAAGATGGAAGGAGATATACTGTGGAAACGAAGATTATACTTGGATTATTGATTCCATTCATAGGAACTACACTTGGTGCATCCTGTGTATTATTCATGAAGAAGGCAATCGGTGCGTCGGTGCAGCGCGCGCTTACAGGGTTCGCTGCGGGAGTCATGGTCGCTGCATCTATATGGAGTCTTATAATTCCGGCAATGGAACAATCCGAAGAGATGGGAAAGCTTTCATTTCTTCCTGCCGTAATAGGCTTCTGGATCGGTATATTGTTCCTTTTATTGCTTGATACAGTCATTCCGCATTTGCACCTTAATGCAGAGAAGTCGGAAGGTGCAAAGTCAAATTTTAAAAAGACTACGATGATGGTACTGGCTGTAACACTTCATAACATTCCGGAAGGAATGGCAGTAGGTGTTGTATATGCAGGTTTCAGGTCGGGAGAGGTAGCAATTACGGCAGGTGGAGCACTTGCATTGGCAATCGGTATTGCGATTCAGAATTTCCCGGAAGGTGCTATCGTGTCAATGCCGCTTATCGGGGAAGGTAAATCACGCGGTAAAGCTTTTCTTTTGGGAACTTTATCCGGGGCGGTTGAGCCGGTAGGTGCGATACTTACATTATTTGCAGCAGGGTTATTTGTGCCGTTTATGCCTTATTTATTAAGCTTTGCGGCAGGTGCAATGATGTATGTTGTTGTTGAAGAGCTTGTGCCGGAGATGGCAGAAGGCGAACATTCAAATATCGGAGTAATAATGTTTACGGTAGGTTTTACCTTGATGATGGCACTTGATGTGGCACTTGGATAATTATTAAATGGATAGGAGAGAAGAATGATTAAAGCAGTTTTATTTGATCTTGACGGCACATTGTTGCCGATGGACATGGATGAGTTCACAACCGGATATTTTAAGTTTCTGGTAAAAAAGCTCTTACCGCATGGCTACGACAAGGATACGTTAATTCCCGCAATATGGCATGGCACGGGAGCAATGGTGAAAAATGACGGTAGTTGTACCAACGAAGAAGCCTTCTGGAAGGATTTTAAGGCGACAATGGGCGAGAAAGTTCTTAAGGATAAGGGACTTTTTGAAGATTTTTACGCAAATGAATTTAATAACGCAAGGGAGATTTGCGGATTTAATCCTAAGGCTGCGGAAATCGTTCGTAAGATTAAGGAAAGCGGGTTGAGGGTCATATTGGCGACAAACCCTTTGTTTCCGAAGGTTGCTACGGAGAACCGTATAAGATGGGCGGGGTTAACACCCGATGAATTTGAGTTTTTCACGACATATGAGAATATAGAATACTGTAAGCCTAATATTAAGTATTATGAAAAGGTTCTTGAAAAAGCGGGTTTAAAGCCTGAAGATTGCATTATGGTCGGTAACGACGTAGATGAAGACATGGTGGCATCTAAGCTTGGAATGAAGGTATTCCTGCTTACCGATTGCGTAATCAACAAATCGGGAAAAGACATAGAAGAATTTCCACATGGCGGATTTGACGAATTTAGAGCATACATGGAGAAAATAGCTGGATAATACTATTAATGTATGCGAAAATATAATTATAACATTTAATATGCCTTAGGTTGCGGATGCGCTTCTTGTAAGAAGCAACCAAGGTGTTAAAGAATCAGAATATTAAAAGAAAAGAGGAAGGTAGCGATGCATAAGATGATAATTAAGCGAAATGAATTATTGGCGCAGAAGGTAATTAAGGGACTTGAATCAAGGAATATGAAGGGATACTATGCAAAGGATCGGGAAGAAGCCCTTAAGATAGCGCTTGAACTTATTCCGGAGCAGTCTTCAATAACTATGGGTGGATGCGTAAGCGCCCGTGAGATTGGTCTTGTTGATGCGCTTATGAACGGTAATTACAATTTCCTGGATAGAGATGCGGCAGAAGATAAGAGAAAAGCGATGCTTGATGCATATGGTGTAGACTTTTTCCTGTCATCGGTTAATGCAATGACCGAGGATGGTGTGTTAATTAATATCGATGGTAACGCAAACCGTGTATCCGCAATTGCGTACGGTCCGGGCAAAGTGCTTTTCATCGTTGGTATGAATAAGATTTGTAATGACGTTGACAGCGCAATGAAGCGTGCAAGAAATGTGGCAGCACCGGTTAATGCACAGAGGTTCGGACTTTCAACACCATGTTCGAGCACGGGTTCATGCATGAACTGCAAGTCGCCTGACACAATTTGCTGTCAGTTCCTTATAACGAGATATTCGCGTCATCAGGATAGAATTCATGTAATTCTTGTTAATGATAATCTTGGATTTTAGATAAAAGCAAAACAGGGTAATAACTGTGGACTACAGAAGGTTTAATGATGTTATTGTTGCTTGTATAGATAGAGGCGAGATGATTCTTTAGAGAGAAGTATATGAGGACGCTTGTATTAATGGATTCTTTTAAGGGAAGCCTTACGTCAACGGAAGCCGGGGAAGCTGTAAGAGAAGGAATACTTGATATGGATATTTCACAGGAAGTATCGGTTTATCCTTTTGCTGATGGTGGAGAGGGAACGCTTGAGGCTTTTCTTAGTGCGGATAACAAGAGCAGGAAATATATGGTAGCGGTATGTAATCCACTTGGTAGAGAAATTAATGCCGAATATGGTGTTCTTTCCGGTGGTACGGTCATTATAGAAAGCGCAAAAGCCTGTGGTCTTAATTTGATCGGAATAACCAAGAGGAATCCTTTATGTGCAACGACATATGGACTTGGTGAGCTTATAAAGGATGCAATAGGACGTGGTTACAGAGAGTACATCATTGGAATAGGCGGAAGCGCCACAAATGACTGCGGTCTTGGCATGCTATCGGCACTTGGATTTGAGTTCCTTGATAAGGATAATGCCCCGGTGGCAAAAAGCGCAGAAGGTCTTGGTAATGTAGCGCATATTGTTACTTATAATGCAATTCCGGAATTAAAGGATTGCAGCTTTACTATTGCCTGTGATGTAAGGAACCCGCTTTATGGCAGGGATGGGGCAACCTATGTATATGCACGGCAAAAGGGTGCAAAGGATATAGACTTGCCGGTTATGGATTCTGCCATGAAGAGCTTTTCAGATGCAGTTAAAGCGACCTACAAGGATGCGGATCCCCATGCGGAAGGCGCAGGAGCGGCAGGTGGTCTTGGCTTTGCTTTTAAGAGCTTTCTTAATGCTAAGATGCGCCCGGGCGCAGAGCTTTTAATACAGGAAACGGACATAGAAAACAGAATTAAAGACGCGGATATTATAATCACCGGTGAAGGCTGTATGGACAGCCAAACAGCTATGGGCAAAGCTCCGGCAAGAATTGCGAAGATTGCGAAGAAATACGGTAAGAAAGTTATAGCAATTGTCGGGACGGTCGGTAAGGATTACGAGAAGTGTTACGCCGCAGGAATAGATG
>JAILJL010000092.1 GCA_024694785.1 Lachnospiraceae bacterium | reverse complement strand
GCCCAATCCGTGATCTCGTCACTAAGCTTTAAGAAATCATATAAATCCTTGGCATTCTTTGAAATCTTGCCCTTATATGATTCGATTTTCTTAAAATACTCATCTGCTTTCTTTAAGCTCTCTTCCCAAGCTTCATCTGTTGCGAAAAGATCCTCGAGGTTCCACTGAAACTTCTCATCAATCTCGGATGTTTCGCGTAACTTCTTTGTCTCACTCATTTTATAATTCCCTCCGTTACACTATTCCTGCGTTGCTAACTGTAAATCATACAGTTTCTTATATATTCCATTCTGCGCCAGTAATTCCTGGTGAGAACCGCATTCTTTAATCTCGCCGTGATCCATAACCATGATTCTGTCTGCATGTTGGATAGTCGAGAGTCTGTGAGCAACCATAATTGTGGTTCTGCCCTCCATAAGCTTCTGCAAAGCTTCCGTTATAAGACTTTCCGTCTCTGTATCAATATTGGCTGTTGCCTCGTCAAGCACAAGAATCTTAGGATCGTATGCAAGTGTTCTTGCAAACGAGAGAAGCTGTCTCTGGCCTGCAGAGAACGTAGCACCTCTTTCGGATACAGGCTCATCATACTTCTTCGGCAACTTATCTATGAAGTAATCCGCATTAACATACTTTGCAGCTTCCTTCATATCCGCATCACTGATATTCTCATTACGTAATGTTATATTCTCTCTTATATCACCCGTAAAGATGAATACATCCTGCAATACCTGACCTATGTCGCCTCTAAGCGTATCAAGATCTATATCCTTAATATCAACGCCGTCGATAAGAATCTGTCCCTTCTGAACATCATAATATCTGCCCATAAGATTAAGGATTGATGTCTTACCTGCTCCGGTCGCACCGACAAATGCCACCTTCTCGCCCGGCTTAATCTTGAAATTGATATCCTTTAATACATATTCTTCATTCTCATAAGCAAACCATACATTCTTGAATTCAATCTCTCCCTTTAAGCCCTCAATCGGCACCGGGTTCTTCGGTGATACGATATCCGGCTTCTCGTCGAGTATCGAGAATATCTTCTCGGATGCCGCGATTGAAGACTGCAATGTACCAAACTGCTCTGCAAGTTCCTGTATAGGCTCAAAGAAATGCTTAATATAATTGATGAATATGTAAAGGGTACCGATTGTAAGCGTACCTTCCAGAGTAAACTTACCGCCGAAGCCCATAATGAGCACAAGCGCGATTACGGATAAGCCGTATATCGAAGGTCTGAATATGGCAAAGGTCATAAGCTCTCTATAGCTTGCCTTATAATACTTCATATTCTTAACTTCAAACTCTTCCTGCTTCTGATCCTCTCTTGTAAAGATCTGGATAAGTCGCATACCGGACAAGTTCTCGGATAAGAATATATTGATCTCGGTAATCGCAGCACGCACCATTCTGTATGCTTTTCTCGATAAGTATCTGAAGTAGACCGTAAGTACGAATACGAACGGCATCATTATGAACGCATATCCGGTCATTCTTGGATTGATACGTAACATTACTACCGCATATCCGACAATCATTATTATGTTCTTAAAGAACTTAACAAGCACCTGCGTAAAAAGCTCGTTAACCGATTCGGTATCGTTGGTTACACGCGTCACCAGTACTCCGACCGGCACGTTATTGAAGAAACGAACCGAAAGGGTATGGATATGGTTAAATATCTGATTTCTTATCTCATAGATAATATCCTGACCCATTCGCTGTAATACGTAGATACTAAGCATATTACAGATAACGCTTAAGAAAAGTATCAATAAGTAATCTACAGACGATTTATTGATGCCTTCGAAATCTCTTGTTCTTATTATCTCAAGCTCTTCAGTCGAAAGAAGTTCTCCCTTATATGCATCACCATTAAGAGTTACCTGTACGTATGTACCGTCTTCCGATACTACAGCAGCCTCTTCGTTATACTTTGAAAGAATCTCGCTCTTCATTAAGGAATCAAGATGGAACAAATAATACTTATCACCGCAAAGGAAAAGCTGTATGAAATCATGCGCTTTTTCCTCATCAAAGTGCTTGCTGTATAACTTTCCTCTGAAGCTTATGGTTGTATCATCTTCAACGCTTACTTCCGCGTATGGCTTATAGTACGAATTGATGTAATCATCAATAGCATCACCTATGATAATCGGCCTGTATAATTCAAGCACAATTATAAAAAGCGTAAGTATAAGCGATACAATCATCGCAAATACATGTGGTTTAAGGTAGGTAAGTAATCTCTTCATTACGCATTACCTCCTTCCATTGATGCTTTCATCGCCTCGAGCTGCTGCTTATCAAACATATCCTTATAGATACCGTTAAGCTTCATAAGCTCATGGTGATTGCCGCATTCCGCAAGTTTGCCTTCATCGATAACCATGATCACATCGGCATTCTGAATCGTTGTAATTCTGTGAGCAATGATAATTGTGGTCTTGCCGGCTCTTGCCTCTTTCAAATTCTTAAGAATCTTCTCTTCCGTATCGGTATCAACCGCAGAAAGTGAATCATCCAATATAAGTATAGGAGCATCTTTGATAAGAGCTCTTGCAATTGAACTTCTCTGCTTCTGTCCGCCGGACAAAGTAACTCCGCGCTCGCCGACAACAGTCTCGTAATTCTCAGGGAATTCCATGATTGCTTCATCGATACAAGCCTGCTGTGCCGCTTTTCTGACGTTCTCTCTTGAAGCCTTGCCAACGGAGAATACTATATTATTCTCAAGTGTATCCGAGAATAAGAAGTTATCCTGCGGTACATATGCAATATTATTTCTAAGTTCGTTAAGCGGTATATCTCTTATGTCCTTACCATCAAAGAATATCATTCCGCGATTAACCTGATATAAGTGGAGTAACAAATTCACAAGCGTACTCTTACCCGAACCCGTTCTTCCTATAACAGCAATCGTTGTACCCGGCTTAACATCTATAGACACATCTCTTAAAGTCGGCTCCAGATGATCTCTATGGATAAAAGTTAAATCCTTTAATGTAATTCCACCCTTAAAGGTATGAATCTCATCCGTCGGTACATCTGCCGGACTTTCTTCCTTAATCTCACTGGTAGACTCAAAAATATCATTAAGACGTGAGATTGAAGCTGTACCTCTCGAGAACATATTGATTGCATCGCCTGCTGCTATCATAGGCCATACAAGCATTGCAATATACTGCGTAAACGCAACAAAACTTCCGAGAGAAAGTGTACCTCTAAGTACCATCTTACCGCCGACAAACAGCGTTATAAGCGAGCTCAATCCGATGATGAATCTAAGAACAGGGTCCTCAATCGCAATCATCTTCATGAAATGCATATTCTTCGCACGCGTAATCGCGTTCTGCTTCTCGAAAGCTTCACCTTCGGCCTTCTCTCTTACAAATGCCTTAATAACTCTGGCACCGGATATGGATTCCTGTACAAAGTCCGATAAGTCCTCGAATGCCTTCTGCATTCTCTTATACACTTTATGTACCCACTTACCGAACCATAACTCTCCAAACATAATAAAAAGCATAGGAATTATTATGATTACGGTAAGACGAAGGTTAGCTGTCATAAGCATTCTTATGATAACCATCGTTGCCATAACAGTTGCATCAAATGCAGATAAAACCGCAGGTCCCAGAGCCTGTCGCACTGCAGAAAGGTCCTGCGTAAAATGAGCCATAAGTCCACCAACCTTATGCTCGTTGTAGTATTCGACATCCATTGTCTCCAAATGTCTAAAAAGCTCATTCCTTATGTCATATTCGACTTTTCTGGCCGTAAGCATTAAAAAAATTCTCCATAAGAAGCGGCCAACCATCATTATCGCTCCTACAAGAAGAATTCTGTATATGCAGTTCATTACGCCATCCATGCCCATGGAATTTGCCTTGAGTCCGTCTACCATCTCTCCCGTGATCTTCGGCACGAAAAGTGATGCATAATCGACTATTCCCAAAACTATAAGTCCAAGACAATAGCTAACGAAATGCGGCTTGATGAATCGAAACAAAAATTTCGCATTCTTCATGATATTTCGTATCCTCCATTTTAAAACCTATGTATTGATACTATCATAACAAAAATCAAAAAGCAAATAGGCAAACACGTATTTATTTATTTTTTTTAATACATAATACGCAAGCCTTTCGGATAATGATTCTTAATTATTCTTCCGTCCGATTTGCCCCATCCGACGCTTACCGAATCTATTGTTATTAAATGATATCCTTTCACGGAACCTTCGGCATCTATTGTATCTCCGTGAAGATACCTGATTGCGTCTTCCGAATCTTCTCTTATAACCGTTACGTACTCGTTCTTAACCATAGACGGCATAAGATAATGTGATAATGCATGGCTTGGCTCGAATCTGCCTTTCTTAACCTCTCCGAGTATAAGTCCCGATCTTAGGACATATAATTTCTTAAGATCCGGCATATATTCCGGCGCAAGATACAAAGTATCCCCCATCTTAAAGAATTCTCCCGAAAGCTTAACTTTAAGATACTTATCTTCGAACTCTCTATACTCCTTTAATTCCTTCTCCGTTATTCCGCAAACAGGATTTAATGCCTTATTGTCTTCTTTTCTCTCTCCGCCTTTTTTCAAGACTGCAAGGAAATGACCCTCGCCATTGAACTTATGCGGGAAGAATCTTATCTCACGCTCCACTTCATAGTCCCCGTGTCTATCGATAAAAGCGCTTATCGTCTCTTCATTCTCTTCCCTGGCAAAGGTACAGGTCGAATACACCATCCTTCCGCCCGGTGCAAGCATTTTATCGGCTTCATTAAGAATTTCTGCCTGACGAAGCGCACACATCTTAACATTCTCTTCGCTCCAGTTAGCGATTGCCTCGTCATTCTTTCTGAACATGCCTTCGCCGGAGCAAGGCGCATCAACACATATTCTATCGAAATATTCAGGGAATTTCTCCGCCAGGGCTGCAGGCGCCATATTGGTACATACGGTATTCTTAAGCCCCATTCTTTCGATATTCTCGGAAAGGATTCTTGCCCTATCCTTGTTGATTTCATTTGACACAAGAAGTCCCGTATTCTCCATCATTTCCGCTATCTGGGTAGTCTTACCGCCCGGCGCTGCGCAAAGGTCCAGAACTTTTTCATGGGGCTTAGCGTCAAGATAATAGGCCGGTGCCATCGCAGAAGGTTCCTGTATATAATATAATCCTGCCGCATGATAAGGACTTTTTCCGAGCTCATCCGACACATCATAATAAAACCCATTCTTTACAAAAGGATGGGCTTCTAACTTAAATGGAAGGTCTTTTACGGAGAGCTCTTCTATTTTACGCATATTAAGACGAAGCGCCTTATATTCCGAAGAATCAAGGCACTTCGCAAATTCGTCATATTCCTCTCCCAACAGGGATTGCATTCTCTCAACAAATCTAATCGGTAAATTCATTATAATTTAACATCCATATTCCCGCCTGCAGTCGCCGCGTAATCCTGTGTCTTCCGAGCTGCGCCGTATCCTGTCGCACCATAATTAGGTGTTGACGTCTTCATTACGGAATGAGTCAAACCTCCCGCCGCATATACACGTCCGCACTCAGGACATCTTTCATACCTAATCGAAACGGACACCGATACAAGCTCATTGCCCTCCTCGCTTCCCTTTGCAATCGCATTGGACACATGCTCCTGCTCATGAGACATAACCGCAGCCGCACTGGCTTCCGGCGACACATGAGTCGGTGCTTTAAAGGACACGTCGCTTTCATTCGAACCGTCTACGTATTTCCTGTTCTTACAAGTCTCGCACTCGGTGCGTTTCTCAAACGGAGTCTTTTCTCTGTCATTGTATTCCTGTATTGAATTGTATCCCGAAATTGAGCTAATTGGCATATAGATCTCTCCTTTCGCTACATTTCTTCCATTAATCTCATTGCTTCCTTATATTTCCTCTTACCCTTAAGGTAATCTATTACATATGGTCTGTAGAATGCCACGAAATCCTGTCCCATCTCATCTTCCATATCAAATAATCTCATAAGGATCGTTCCGTACTCGTCACTATCCTCACCATTATTCATATAGTAAAGCCTTGCAAGCTTAACCATTTCCATGTATACTCCGCCAAGCTTCTTCGAATAAGTCTCTGCCATACTTAAATATACTTCACCGATCTTCGTCTCATCCATTGCCTTATATGCCATCGCAAGCCTATGGTTGATGAAGAAAAGCGCCAAATCTTCCTGTTCTTTCTTAAGTGCGGAAAGAAGATACGGAATCGCATCATCATAATGTGCCTTGGACATATAGGCCATAGCTATATTGTAATCTATATTGGCTGCAATCTTGTCATCGCCTCTGAACAATTCTCGTGTTCTGTTATATGCAATAAGCATCGCCTCAAGATCGCCGAGCTTACCGTAGCACATACCCTGAAGGAAACTCAGCTGGCGGGCCACAAGCAGGAAGCCTTCTTCCATGGCACGTGCATATCCTGCGGTACAGTATCTTAATGCTTCAAGATATTCTCCCCTGTTATAAGCTTCATACATCAAAGCCTCATAGCAAAGAGAAGAATCCTTAATCTGTCTTGCTCTTAAATATGCCCTTACTCTCTGATCATAAGAATCCGCAAGACGGCCTTTTGCCATATAATAAAGGAAACTCGTCTCATCAGTTAAGTATTCCTTGAATCCGTCCATTTCCTTAAGAAGCTTGGCTGCAACCTGCTTCTCGTCTCCTGCCTGATATACACAGAAAAGCCGGTACTCTATCGCAAGCGCCGAAGCCTGAATCTTCTCTTTGTTCTTGTAGATTCGCTCTTCTATCTCCGCGCTTTTTTCCTGATGAAAATAAGCGTCAAAGTAAGCGTTAAATAAATCCTTGTATTCACTGATAAGCTCCTGATCGCTTATATATGTAATTCCCAGATTATTAAAAAGCTTCTCGATTATAGCTTCATTCGGCTCTGCTATTCCGCTTTCTATCTTACTTAAATAAGATATCGCGCATATTCCCTTGCACAGCTTCTCCTGGGACATTTTCTTCTTAATTCTGTTAGACCTTATAAGGTATCCTACCATCTGATTCATAATCCGCCACCCTATTTCTCAAGTTGTCCTTCTATTTTATTACGGATTATATATTTTTTCAAGCAAAACCCTATATTAAGTCATAGTTTTTTCGTATCTTTAAGAAAAAGTTTCTTGAGTTGTATGGTTTATTCGGATGTAAATTCAGGAATAAACGATTCGCTGCAAGTCTCTCCTTCCTGTATAAATCCGTTCTCTACACCAATGAAAACAGCATGTTCAACCACTTCATCATACTCATCTTCCGTAATCGGGCGGCACAAGATATTGTCATCCTTTGCCTTACCATATGGCGTATACTGGTTCATTATGCTTATATATATGCTGTCCCCATACCTTGTATAGAGGTAGTCTATAACTCTCTTACTTTCCTCAACGCGCCCCGGTAACACGAGATGTCTTACCAGTACGCCCTTTTTCATTATTCCTTCATTGGTAAATTCGCAATGTCCTATCTGACGCACCATCTCATCTAAGGCAAGGCGCGCTATGCCCGGATAATTAATTGCGTTTGAATACTTCTTTGCGCCATCCGCGTCAAGATATTTTAGATCCGGGAGATATATATCAACCAGTCCTTCAAGTTTTCTAAGGCTTTCAACCGATTCATAAGAAGAAGTATTATATACAATCGGAATCGTAAGACCTTTGTCCCTCGCTTTAATGATTACTTCCGGAAGTCTGTCGGCATAATGCGACGGCGTTACAAAATTAATATTATTACAGCCCATATCCTGAAGTTTAAGTATCTCTTCCACAAGCTCATCTGCCGTATACTCCTTTCCGACAAGACCCTTCGACAGCTTATCGTTCTGGCAATATATACAGCCCATATTACAACCCGCAAAAAAAACCGCGCCGGAACCATTATCTCCCGATATGCATGGTTCCTCCCACATATGCTTCATTATTCTTCCGATTTTGAAAGCCGCGCCTACTTTGCAGTAGCCGACTCCCTTGGTTCTATCAATATTACACTGTCTCGGACAAAGATTACAAGCTTCCATTGTTACACCTATTTCCTCATAAATTCGTGTATCTGCTTATCCGTTACTTCCTTGACATTATCCCCATTCAAATACGCCATATACCATTCAACCGTCCGGTCCAGCGTCTCATTTATATTCCATTTTGGCTCCCAGCCAAAAGTTCTCTTAATCTTATCGCAGTTAAGCTTCAATAATCCTGCTTCATGCGGGCCTTTAACCGCATTCGTCGTCCATGAAGCCTTGCATAATTCCTTAGCCTCATTATTACGATTCCAACAATCACAGAATATCGAAACAAGTTCGCCCGTCATTATGGCATCCGAATCCTCAGGCCCGATATTATAATTACCGGCATATGCCCTGTCTTCGTATTGTGCCTTGGCCACCATAAGATAGGCACATACAGGTTCCAGTACATGCTGAAAAGGCCGCACCGAATATGGATTACGGATCGCTATCTCGCTTTCCTTTTCCAGCGCCCTTACACAATCCGGAATAATCCTGTCATTGGCAAAATCGCCGCCTCCGATCACATTGCCCGCACGCATTGTAGTTACGGCAGGAGCTTTTATCCCGTAATTCTTATCATATTCCTCATCGGTAAAAAACGAATTAATATAACTTGACGTCACCAGTTCCGAACAGGACTTGGAATTTGAATAAGGATCAAAACCGTTCAGCTCATCGGTCTCCACATATCCTTTGTCCCATTCTCTGTTAAGATACACCTTATCGGTAGTCACATTAATAACCGACTTAACGGATGGCGTCTTGCGGACCGCCTCCAGGAAATTAACCGTACCCATTACGTTAGTCTCGTAAGTGTATACCGGTTCCTTATAAGAATCCCGGACAATTGGCTGCGCCGCCATATGTATCGCTATATCGGGCTTCGCATCCTGCATCGTCTTCGTCAATTTCTCGAGATCTCTTATATCGCCTGTCACCGATGTAATCTCGTCTTTAAGATTAAGTATATTAAACAGCGAAGGCTCCGTCGGCGCATCAAGCGCATATCCCGTAACGGTGGCACCAAGCTTTAACAATACTGCAGTAAGCCAGCTGCCCTTAAACCCGGTGTGTCCCGTAATAAAAACGCTCTTACCGCGATAAAAATCAAGATTCATAATTATTTCCTCTATCGATGTACATTCATAACCGCTTCTGTTATAACGGTTGCCATATAATCTATCATCTTGTCAGTCATTCCGGGATATACACCTACCCAGAAGGAATTGTTCATTACATAATCCGTATTCTTAAGATTGCCTACAACCCTATACATATCGGTATCTCTTATTGCATCAAAACACGGATGCTTAATGATATTGCCGGAAAACAATAATCTTGTCTGTATATTATGCTCCTCTATATATCGTGTCACTTCATTGCGGGTTACGCCTGCATCTTCCTTAACCGAAATAAGGAATCCGAACCAGCTTGGATCAGAACCCGGTGCTTTCTCCGGAAGAATTAGCTTATCGCTTACCGCGCTTTTACTGAGATTATCATATAATCTCGCAAAGTTGTGCTTCCTTCTTTCAATAAAACCCGGGAACTTCTTAAGCTGCTCCACTCCGACAGCAGCCTGCAGATCCGTCACCTTAAGATTATATCCGAAATTGCTGTATACATACTTATGGTCGTATCCGGCCGGAAGCTCTCCGTATTGTCCGTCATATCTATGTCCGCAGAAGTTATCGTGGCCCGAAGGGCATATGCAGTCTCTCCCCCAGTCTCTGTAAGAAAGAATAAGCTTATTAAGCACAGGATTATCGGTATATACGCAACCGCCTTCACCCATCGTCATATGATGCGGCGGGTAGAAGCTGGAAGTTCCGATATCCCCCCAGGTTCCCGTGTATCTGACCTTTCCGTCTATCTCATATGTGCTGCCCAAAGCATCGCAGTTATCCTCAACAAGCCACAGGTTATGCTTTGTACAAAAACTCTTGACCGCCGATAAATCAAATGGATTACCGAGTGTATGCGCTATCATGACTGCCTTGGTCTTGTCGCTTAATGCTTCTTCCAGCTTAGTTACATCTATATTGTACTGCGGAACCGTTATATCCACGAATACCGGAACCGCACCGTATTGAATAATCGGCGCGATTGTAGTCGGGAATCCTGCCGCGACGGTTATTACCTCATCGCCTCTCTTGATTCTTCTTTCTTTAAGAGCCGGTGCGGTCAGTACCATAAAAGCAAGTAAATTCGCCGATGAACCGGAATTAACAAGGTGTGCAAACTTAACACCTATCCACTTTGCAAATTCCCTCTCGAACTCTTCCGCAAATCTGCCTGTTGTAAGCCAGAAATCCAGCATCGCATCCGTTAAGGACTGCATCTCTTTTTCATCGTATACTCTTGAAGAATAATTAACTCTGTCACCCGGCTTAAAATTCTCTTTATCTTCTGCCGGCTTCTTATATTCATTGTAATAATCCGCAACAAGCGCTTTTATCTCGGCTCTTGCTTCACTTTCGGAATTCCACTTACGCATGCTTTCTCCAATCTACCACTTAATCCAGGGTGCATTACCCGTATTATACAAATCTTCAAGCATCTCATGCTCACGCGCGGTATCCATGCACTGCCAGAAACCTCTATGCATGTAACTCATAAGTTCACCCTCTTCGGCAAGGCGACTAAGCGGCTCTTGCTCGAATACGGTGTTATCATCAATAAGATAATCGAATATCTTAGGTTCAAGCACCATGAAACCTGCATTAATAGGTGCGGAATCCACAAGTCTCTTCTCACGGAAAGACTTAACCGCATAGTCTCCGCCAATATTAAGAACACCTTTTGACTGATCCTGCAATACTGCCGTAAGAGTTGCCGTCTTACCATGCTCCTTGTGAAACTTGACTATTTTATTAATATCCACGTCGCACACGGCGTCACCGTATGTCATAAGAAAAGTCTCATTATTAACGTATTTCTGAATTCTCTTAATACGTCCGCCGGTTAAAGTATTAAGTCCCGTATCGACAATGGTTACCTTCCACGGTTCTACATGCTTGTCATGCACAATCATCGCCATATCGCCTTTTGTATAATCGAAAGTGATATCATTATTGTTGACGAAATAGTTATAGAACCACTCTTTGATTATATTCTGCTTATATCCTGCACATATGATAAACTCATTATATCCGTAATGTGAGTATCCTTTCATAATATGCCATAATATCGGCATTTCACCGATTTCAATCATCGGCTTCGGCTTGGTAATCGACTCTTCCAATATTCTGGTTCCGCGGCCACCCGCTAAGATAACTACTTTCATTTTCCTTCTCCTATCATATTTTGCAGTCTCGTAAATAATTACAGCAATATATAATTATCATAACATAACAGACTTTTACTTTAAAGTGTATATGCAATTTAAAATCGAAATCAAAAGAGCACATCTTGCGACGTGCTCTTTTTGCCTTAATCGGCCCTATATATGCTAATGTATTCCCCGTTTATCTGCTTTACCACTTCTTCCAGTTCTTCGGACTCATAATGAAGTTCGTAATCATCCGGCGCTTCGAATTCCACACATGTACCGCAGCTGCTCGAAAGTGTACGCGGTACAGGCATCATATGCGCCTTAAGATTCTGTCTGTCGCAGAACTTCTTGAATCTGATGGTTCCTATGTGAGCAAAAAACGTTGCTACGTATATCATATACTTATCCTACTTCTTTAATATTATCTTGAACTCTCCGTTCTCCTCGGTGCAAGTTGCCTTATATCCGTAATCCTCAGCGAATCCTATAATATTATCACGCGAAGTCACGCGATCTGCAAGGATTTCATAAGAATCTTCATTAGCCGCAAGAGCTTTTTTAGTAAGAATAACCGGTTCAGGACAAGATAATCCTCTTGCATCAACTGTCTTCATGATTATGCCTCCTTCTTGCAGTAAGTATTAACAACACCGATAATTGCAACAACAACGATACCGATGATAACTGCGATCTTACCGTTTAATGTAGGGCCGTCCGCACTTGATGCAAGACCAAAGTTATGACAGAATGCCGCACCCACGATAAGTCCGAGTATTGTAATTGCACTGTCGGAATTTCCTTCGCCGGATAATACAAGCTGACGAAGCGGACATCCGCCAAGAAGGATACATCCGAATCCCACGAGGAACATTCCGAGGAAATTCCATACGCCATCCGTATGTGCCACGGGCTGTCCTGCGAATGCAAGATTGAAATATGTTGCATCCGTTGCAACCGTTAAGATAACGTTAGTGATAAGTGCACTTACGAATATTGCAAGGAAACCTAATAAAAGCTTGGACTGTTTGAACAGGAAAAGATCTCTGAATCCGCCAACCATGCAAAGACGCGTTCTCTGTGCAAGAACACCGACAATAAGACCTGCCGCAAGGCTTATTGCAATTGCAGCATGCTTTGCTCCCGGGCCTGCGCCAGCTTCACTAAAGAATATAAATGCAGGTGCTGCGATTAAAAGCGCAAATACGATAACCTGAATTACCGGCATTATAACGCCTTCCAATGCAGGCTGACTGTAAGTTCTCTTCAAGGAATAGCCCTTGTTCAGGAACGCAAAAGTTCCCAAGCCGATACCTAATACAAAACCTGCTAAAGCAACAAGCGCATTAAGATCTCCGCCGGCAAGTCTTATGATCATTCTGAACGGACATCCGAGAAACATTAAGCATCCTATCATTACGAAGAATGCGATAACGAATCTTGTAAGCGGTGCGCTTCCGCCCTGCGCCTTGAATTCTTTGGTTGCTAATGCAGTTATAAAGCTTCCGAGAATAATACCTATTATCTCAGGTCTTATATACTGAACAGGTGCTGCTCTGTGAAGCCCGAGTGCTCCTGCAGTATCACGCAAAAAGCACGCGATACAGAATCCCATATTCGCAGGGTTTCCAAATACAACAAGTACAGATGCAATAACTCCGATGACAAGTCCCGCA
>JAILJL010000095.1 GCA_024694785.1 Lachnospiraceae bacterium | reverse complement strand
TACATACATCTACGAATGGCTTAATTCCATCAGTTCCAAGATACGGATTAACAGTCGCAAAGTCTGCATCGAATCCTGCATACACGTTGCTTCCAACCCGGACTTTACCAAGATGACCCACAGCATAAGCCTCCGACGTCGAACCTATATCACCGCGCTTTACATCTGCGATTACAACAAGGTCTTTCTCATGTGCATAATCAAGTGTACGCTTATACGCCATAACGCCTTCAATTCCAAACTGCTCATACATGGCAATCTGCGGCTTCACCGCAGGAATAAGATCATATGTTGCATCAATTATACGTTTGTTAAATTCAAATACTGCCTCAGCAGCACCTTTTAAGGTCTCGCCATACTCGCTATACGCTTTCTTTAATATATGCTCCGGTATGTACTTAAGCATAGGATCGAGTCCCACAACTATCGGTGCATTTGTCTTTACAATTTTTGCATTTAACTTGTTGATCATTTCGTTTCTCCCTTTATAATTATTATTTACTCGCTATCCCTTAAGAATCCTGCCTGCCGCAATTGTATACACGACTTCTCCATATACCGTTTTTCCATCGAAAGGAGTGCTCTTTCCTTTTGATTTAAAAGTTCCTGCATCGATATTGTATTGCTTATTCGGATCAATTATCGTTATGTCGGCAATTGCACCACAACTCAAATGTCCTCTGTCTATTTTTGCAACAAGTGCAGGATTGTAACTCATCTTAGATGCCATCTGCAAGGGTGACATCATCCCCGTTCTTACAAGCTCCGTCATCGTTAATGCAACGGCTGTCTCAAGTCCGACTATGCCAAAAGGTGCATCCTTAATGGATCTGCCCTTTTCCTCAGCGGTATGCGGCGCATGGTCAGTAGATATTACATCCATAATATCGCTACGAAGACCATTTTTCAAGGCTTCTACGTCTTTTTTTCCACGAAGTGGCGGATTCATTTTATAATTAGCATCATCACCTGCTATATCAGCTGAAGTAAGAGTGAAATGATGCGGACATACTTCTGCGGTAACCTTGATGCCCTCACGCTTTGCAGTCTCTACCATTTTCACGCTGTCTTCCGTAGAACAATGGCATAGATGAAGTGTCGCTCCTGTCTCTTTTGCAAGCAAAATATCTCTTGCGACAATAACATCCTCTACCGCATTGCTGATTCCCTTCATTCCGAGTCGTTCGGCATTTGCATCCATATTCATAACACCGCCGTTGACAAGATTGATATCCTCACAATGTGCCAAAATCGGATGATTATGCTTTGCTGCAATGCGCATGGCGTCTCTATATATATTGGAATTCATAACCGACTTACCATCTTCAGAGAGGGCAATACAGCCCGCATTGAACATTCCCTCTATGTCAGACAGCTCCTCACCCTTTTGCCCCTTAGTAATTGCACCTACCTGATATACCGTGATGCCGGATTTTGCGCCCCGTTCCTGTACATCTCTTATGACCTCAGGATTATCTGCAACAGGCTTGGTATTCGGCATGGCAAAAATCGTGGTAAAACCTCCGTTAATGGCAGCCGCGCATCCCGTCTCTACCGTCTCTTTTTCCGTAAGGCCCGGGTCTCTTAGATGAACATGAAGATCAATAAGTCCCGGCATGACATACATACCGGTTGCATCTATTATCCGGTCTGTATCTTCCTTAATGCCGCTGCAAACTTCCGCAACATGCCCGTCTTTAACAAGAATATCCCCCACCATATCAATTTCATTCTTAGGGTCAAGTATTCGACCACCCTTAATAAGTATTGTCTCTTTATCAGCCAATTTTGTTACTCCTCCAAATAAAAAAATATCAATGTATATAGAAAAATAGGGTTGCGCACGGCGCAACCCTATTAAACTCATTATTACTGTCTTACCAACTGCTCCTCTACATATTTTGCAATGTTGGAAGCATTGACGTACTTGGTTGCCTGCTGGCCTTCGATAACAATAAGTGTCGGTGCCTGCATAACTCCGTATTTACGTGCTAATTCAACATTTTCCTCAGCGTCGATAAGTACGTACTTAACGTCCTTTAAAGTCTCCTTTGCAATTGCACAATTCGGACATGTCTTGGTTGTAAATAGATATCTTACTACTTCTTCATCCTGAATGCTGACATTATCGCCTGTAATTGTTACCAGCTTAGGAGCTGTAGCCTGAGTCTTGGTTCCTTTATATTCGAGATTTCTATAAATCTTTCTGTTCTTATATTCCTGGGTCTTACCATCATTCCAGTTCTGAACCGGTCTATAGTATCCGGTAATGCGACTGTATACTTCCGCAGGTGCTCCGCAATGAGGACATGTAAAGTGCTCTCCCGCAAGATAACCATGCTCTTTACAGATAGAATAGATAGGTGACAAGGTGTAATATGGTAATTTGTAATTCTCTGCAATCTTACGCACCAGGTTGGCAGCTGCCTTCCAGTCAGGGAGCTTTTCTCCAAGGAATGCATGGAATACGGTACCTGATGTATAAAGTGTCTGAAGATCATCCTGAATATCAAGTGCTGTGAAGATATCATCCGTATACTCAACAGGTAAGTGAGAACTGTTGGTATAGAATGGTGTATCGCCTTCTTTACCTGCTGTCTTAATATCAGGGAAGCGCTTTCTGTCATGCTTTGCAAGACGATAAGCTGTACTCTCTGCAGGAGTTGCCTCCAGGTTGTAGAGATCTCCGTATAATTCCTGATAATCGGAAAGTCTCTCTCTCATGTGATTAAGTACATCCTTAGCGAACTGCTGAGTCTCCTCATGGGAAAGATCCTTCTGTAACCACTTTGCGTTAAGGCCTACTTCGTTCATACCTACAAGACCAATTGTAGAGAAGTGATTATCAAATGTTCCGAGGTATCTTCTTGTGTAAGGATATAATCCTTCATCAAGAAGCTTGCTTACAACACCTCTCTTAATCTTAAGCGAACGTGCTGCAAGATCCATCATATAGTCAAGTCTCTTGTAGAAATCGTTAACATCCGTTGCAAGATAAGCAATTCTAGGCAAATTAATCGTAACAACACCGATTGAACCTGTTGATTCGCCTGCTCCGAAGAATCCGCCGGACTTCTTACGAAGTTCACGAAGATCAAGTCTGAGACGGCAGCACATGGAGCGAACATCGGAAGGCTCCATGTCGGAATTGATATAGTTGCTGAAGTACGGTGTACCGTACTTGGATGTCATTTCAAATAAGAGACGGTTATTCTCTGTATCTGACCAATCAAAATTGCTTGTAATGGAATATGTAGGAATCGGATACTGGAATCCGCGTCCGTTAGCATCACCCTCGATCATTGTCTCGAGGAATGCACGGTTAATCATATCCATCTCTTCCTTACAATCCTTATACTTAAAGTCCATCTCTTCGCCACCGACAATTGCATTTAACTCTGCAAGGTCGGCAGGAACGGTCCAATCAAGTGTAATGTTGGAGAATGGTGCCTGAGTACCCCATCTGCTCGGTGTATTAACACCATATACGAATGACTCGATGCACTTCTTAACATCATAATAAGATAAGTTATCTACCTTAACAAACGGTGCAAGGTATGTATCAAATGAAGAGAACGCCTGAGCACCTGCCCATTCATTCTGCATAATTCCAAGGAAATTAACCATCTGGTTACAAAGTACCGAAAGATGTCTGGCCGGTGATGATGTAATCTTGCCCGGAATTCCTCCGAGGCCTTCTTTAATTAACTGCTTCAAAGACCATCCTGCACAATAGCCTGTAAGCATTGAAAGATCATGAAGATGAATGTCAGCATTTCTGTGCGCATCGGCAATCTCCTGATCATATATCTCAGATAACCAATAATTGGCTGTTACCGCACCCGAATTGGAAAGAATAAGTCCGCCAACAGAATAAGTAACCGTGGAGTTCTCCTTAACTCTCCAGTCTTCTACCTTAACATAGGAATTAACGATCTCCTTGTAATCAAGGATAGTAGACTTCATATTACGCATTTTCTCTCTCTGCTTACGATAGAGAATATATGCCTTGGCTACATCGGTATAACCCGACTGCTCAAGTACAGTCTCTACACTGTCCTGAATATCCTCCACATGAATCTGTCCGTTCTCGATCTTTGCTTGGAAGTTTGCAGTAACTCTTAAGCAAAGCATATCGATAATATCATCATTATACTCTTTACCTGTTGCAGTAAAGGCCTTGGCGATTGCATCCTTTATCTTGACTATTGTAAAATCAACAACCTGACCGTCTCTCTTTACGACTTCAAACATAAACTTTCTTTCCTTTCATACCGGACCACTACAATTTTTGTAAATATCCCGAAGTGCAAAAAACACCTCTAAGGTCCTCTGCCGTTATATCTATATATTAGCAAAGTGACCTTGAGGTGTCAATAGCAAAAACACAATATCTAGTGCAAAGATTAGTTCACATTTTCTATATGTTGTGCATTTCCTTTGGCACATATGCCTTTACATAAATGCCGTCTTCTCGGTATTCTTCAATCAATAATTCCCCAAACTTGCGAATTAATTGAATCTTACCTGCATCTTCGTAGTGAAATACTTTCTCGATAAGAACTTTTTCCTCACGAAGAAACTCCTCCAGAACCTCCTTGACCTTATCGAGGCCAATGTCGCGTTTGGCCTCTATTCTCAATGTTTTGTCGGCCTTGATGTCCTTTAGGATCTCATCCTCAACCACCAGATCTTGTTTGTTAAACAGAGTAAGTATCTTCTTATCCTTAACACCAAGACCATCAAGGGTATCGTATACTATTTTCATCTGCTTGCCCATCTGAGGGTTGGATGCATCCACAACATGAATGATGTAATCGGCATACTTAGCCTCTTCCAGTGTACTCTTAAAAGCCTCCACAAGATGATGTGGCAGTTTTCGTATGAAACCTACCGTATCGGTAAGCATAATCTCCTGACCGTCCGAAAGTGCCAACGCCCTTGTCGTAGGGTCAAGCGTCGCAAAAAGCATATCCTCTTCAAGTACTTCCGCCTTGGTCATATGATTAAGCAATGTGGACTTACCCGCATTGGTATATCCTACGATTGCAGCAACCTTGGTATGAGAACACTCGCGCTGCTTTCTTGTTATCTCTCTGTGCCTTGTGATATCGGCAAGTTCCGACTTAAGCTGCGAGATTCTGGTCTTAATCGTACGTCTGTCAACTTCAAGCTTCTTCTCTCCGGGACCTCTAGTACCGATTCCGCCTCCCTGCCTCGAAAGAGTCTTGCCAAGACCGACAAGTCTTGTAGCCCTGTAACGAAGCTGCGCAAGCTCTACCTGAATCTTACCCTCGCTTGTGGTCGCTCTTTTTGCAAAGATATCAAGTATAACGAGGGTCCTGTCAAGGATAGCCACATGAAGTTCATTCTCCAGGTTCTTAATCTGCGCCGGACTAAGCTCATCATCCGCAACAATTCCGGTCGCATCATATATCGCAATAAGTTGTCTTATCTCGTCTAATTTGCCCGTACCCACGTAATAACCCGGGTGCGGCTGTTCTCTGTTCTGGATAACCTCACCCACAACAGTTGCGCCTGCAGTCTTGCAAAGATCCGCAAGCTCCGTAACCGAATCCATTGTATCGTCGCCTTCTTCGCGGCAAACCGCTACAAGGATCACTCTCTCCGCTTTAACAGCATTTTCATATAATGTACCCAAACTCTTCCACCTCCGATAATTACGGTGAACCCACGCGAGAATTAAGGAACGTAAGCTCCCTAATCATCACCTGATCATCCGGATAAGTCTTAAGATAGGTTCTCACGGCAGTAATCGCTTCTTTGTACATGCCAAGCTTCTCAAGGCAGAATATCTTATTCTCCATAAGTTTCTTTCTGCTGCTGTCATTCTTTGCCACTTCAATTGCCGTATCCACATACCCGATTGCCCTCTCGTATTCTCCGGTCTCGGTAAGTATGGATACTATCTGATACAAAGCTTCCGCATCATTTTCATGGCTCTTTACATAATTCTCATATATACCGTATGCCTGCTCGCCCTGACCCATTTCGCGCAGCACGGCAGCCATATATAATTTGGCATCTTCCGAGCCCTCATTCATAGCATTCGAAAGTACAAGCTTCGCCGCATCATATTCCTTTAAGAGCAGATAAAAGCGCCCCTGATAGCAGTATTCCTCTGCCGTTGAAGCTTTGATGGTAAGCCCCTTACGTAAAAATTCCTCTGCCTCATTAATATCTCCCGCATATACGAGATTCTGATATATCGCAAGATAATAAGGATAGCTTCTCGAATTCAAAGATAACGCCTTATTATAATCCTTCTTCGCAGCCTCTATATCATCCGTTGCCACTCTTAAGTGTCCTCTTAAAAGATATGCTTCCGCTATATTCTTGTTATAATTGATTATCGCATCATATACCGAAAGCGCTTCTTCATTTTTTCCGACCCTGATAAGGCAATAAGCCTTATAGTAGCAAATGTCAAGCTCAATGTCAGATATTCGACCGTTGCTGTTATCAAGAGCTTTTTGAAAAGCGCTCAAAGCGGCTTTATAATCGCCCTTGTTCATCTGCATAATTCCGGCGGTTCTATATGACAATTCATCCTTCTGTCTCGGATTAGGTAGCGTACAACCCGTAAGAAGAAGTGCCGTTAGGCATAAGCATGACATAACTCCTATGAACTTTTTGCCTAATCTAACTACAATCATTGCCAATAAAACCCCTTAATTTACTTACCTATTTATTTTACGATAGTATTATTCCATTGTCAATTAAAGCCTCCCCATATCTTGGGAAGGCTTTAAACAAATACCACAATATAAGCTATCTTGCAAGGAAGTCAACGATTTCTCCGACATACATCGTATGGGTATTACCCTTGTTATCGCCGCTGTAAAGCTTGGCAATAACATCGGAATCAATGATGTCTTCTTCCTTAATCTTGGTTCTGCATACAAGTCGGCATACAATCGCAAAAGAGCAGTCATCAACAAACGGAATTCCCTTATGCTCATTAACCGTAAGGCCCGAAGTCTGGAATTTATTCTCTTTCCTTCCCGATACCTTATCAAAATACTTAAGCAAGCTCTTCTGCTTACCTTCAAAGAAACTGATGGAGAACACACCGGACCAGTCGATAAGTTCCTTAGTGTATCTCGAATCTTCCACGAATACGGTGACAACATTCATATTGAAAAGTACGCCCATCGTGCCCCATGTAATTGTCATTGCGTTAACTCTGTCACCGACACCCGATGTAAGAAGCGCTCCATCAACTCCAAAATCGGTAAAAGGATCTCTTTC
>JAILJL010000052.1 GCA_024694785.1 Lachnospiraceae bacterium | reverse complement strand
TAGCCCATTTCTTCAATCTGCTTGACTTTTAAAAGCGCACTCTCGACAACGCCTTCAGCCGTGACTCCGCCGTATTTCTGAATCAAATCCTTTTCAAGAGAACCTGAATTGACACCGACTCTTATAGGTATATTGCGCTCTTTTGCTACATCTATTACTGCCTTAACCTTATCTACACTACCTATATTGCCGGGGTTGATTCTGATTTTGTCAGCACCGTTCTCTATTGCAAGAATCGCAAGCTTATAATCAAAATGAATATCAGCAACCAGCGGAATTTCAATTTCCTTCTTAATTAGACTTATTGCATTCGCAGCCTCAACCGTTGGCACTGCAACTCTGATGATTTCGCAACCTGCGGCAGTAAGCGCTTTTATCTGATTAATCGTTGCGGCAACATTCTCTGTCTTGGTATTGCACATTGACTGAATCGCGATCGGGTTATTACCGCCGATTGTAACGTTACCTATTCTTACTTCTTTGCTCACTCTTCTTGCCATATTAAACCTCTTACATAAAAAGCTTTCTGATATCGTTAAACATAATAAACACCATAAGTGCAAGCAGAATTACTATTCCTATAAGGTGAACCATTCCCTCTTTATTAGGGTCAATCTTCTTTCCTCTTATAACCTCTACTATCATGAATAACAATCTTCCGCCGTCAAGTGCCGGAATAGGAAGTAAATTCATAACTCCAAGGTTGGCAGACAACAATATGCACATCGAACACATCGATAAGAAGACAGACATAAATCCGGCCTCCGATGTCTCTTCATAGGTCTCGCCTATTGTTGACACAATGCCGACAGGGCCGGACAGATCATTCACGGAAACCTTGCCCGTAACAAGAAGTTTAAGGCTTGTCAATGTAGTATCGATATAATACTTAACTTCGTAAAAGCTGTACTTTAAAGTCTCAAAGAATCCGCATTTCTCCGGATAAGAGCTTTGAATACCTATCATATAACGCTGATATTCCTCATTGTACGTCGGCTCAAGTACTGCAGAATGTCTTTCTCCGTCGCGCTCATATGTTACTTTAACATCTTCACCCGCATGTACAAACATATAAAATGTAATCTCGGAGAATAAATGAATGTTCTTGTTATCGAGCTTGACAATTGTATCCCCGGCTTCAATACCTGCATTCTTTGCACTGTATCCGTCCATAACTCCGCTTATAACAGGCTTACTTACGCCCGAAAGCGCAACAACAATGATCGACAATGTAAATGCCATAATAAAATTAAAGAAAGGACCGGCAAAGACAACACTTATCCTTTGCCATACATTCTTTTTATTAAAGGACCTTTCATCATCACTTTCCTCATCCTCACCTTCCATTGCGCATGCACCGCCGAAAGGTAGAAGTTTGATGGAATATTTGGTCTCTCCCCTGGTAAATCCTATAAGTGTAGGTCCAAGTCCGAGGGAGAACTCATTAACTCTTATTCCGTTTGCTTTGGCCAGAAGAAAATGGCCAAGTTCATGAAATAGAATTATTATACTGAAAATTATGATAGCAATTATAATACTTTTGATACTCATTACATCCACCTATGTCTGATATATTCTTCTGTCTCATTCTTGGTTCCAAGAATTTCATCTATTGTAAGTGCCTTATTGGCAGTAACGTTTTCGATTGAAGCCTGAATAATTTCAGGAATCTCAACGAACTTGATTTTTTCATTAAGGAACATACTTACAGCCAATTCGTTGGCTGCATTATATATAGTCGGCGCATTTCCACCCATGTACATAGCCTGGTATGCAAGGCGCAAACCGTAAAATGTCTTAAGATCCGGCTTCTCGAAAGTAAGCTGTCCTATTTTAAACAAATCAAGCTTGCCTGTAGGCGCTTTTCTCCTTTCAGGATAATAAAGTGCATACTGAATCGGCAGTTCCATATTTGGGATTCCGAGCTGACCTATAACGGCACCATCTTCAAACTGTACAGCCGAGTGCAATATACTCTGCGGATGCACAAGCACCTCCACGTTATCGACATTTACATCAAATAGCCATTTTGCCTCCATAACTTCAAGTCCTTTATTGACCATTGTAGCAGAGTCAATGGTGATTTTTTTACCCATCCTCCAGTTAGGATGCTTAAGCGCATCTTTAACCGACACATGCTTTAACTGCTTTGATGTATACCCTCTGAACGGTCCGCCGGAACACGTAAGAAGAATCTTATCGATTCTGTTGCCTTCATACCCCTGCAAAGACTGGAAAATTGCCGAATGCTCACTATCTACGGGAAGTATCGGTGTTTTGCATTCACGTGCCAAGGGCATAATAATATGTCCGGCGGTGACAAGTGTCTCTTTGTTTGCCAATGCTATCTTCTTACCTGCTTTAATTGCTTCTATAGTAGGTATTAGTCCAAGCATTCCGACTATTGCGGTAACCAGATATTCGCTTTCTTTAATTACCGCTACTTCCGTAAGTCCCTCCGGGCCATATGAGACCTTAACGTCAAAATCCGCAATACGTGATCTAAGATCCTTTGCAAGCTTTTCATTTTCAACCGATACAAGCTTAGGTTTGAATTCCCGTATTTGTTTTTCCAGCAAATCAATATTCTTGCCCGCAGACATTGCAACAACATTAATATCATTGTTTCGCCGGACAATGTTTAACGTCTGTGTACCGATTGAGCCGGTAGAACCAAGAACTGCAATATTTTTCATACATTATCCCTTTACATCAAGTTAAGTAAAATACAAGAACATATACAAGCGGAGCTGTGAAGATCACCGAGTCGAATCTGTCAAGAACACCTCCGTGTCCCGGAATTAATTTACCGAAATCTTTAATATTATAATTTCTCTTAATTGCAGAGGCGCACAAGTCTCCGAAAATGGATATGAGCGCACCGCACATCGTAACAATTACACTTAGAAGTAACTCAAAATTGCTTATGTCAATAAACTTTGACATAATATATGCATACAAAAGCGCTATAAGTGAACCTCCGATAACACCACCGACTGCACCCTCGATTGATTTCTTCGGACTTAATACAGGTGCCATTTTATGTTTTCCGCAAAGCATACCTACGCAATAAGCGCAGGTATCTGCACCCCATGATGCAATAATAATTAACCATACAAAAAATACACCATGATAGCCGTGCATTCTTACTCTGTATATAAAGGACAACATAACCGGAACATAATACACTCCAAAGAAAGCAAGCGCAACCTGTTCCACATTATACTTATAGTATTTGAATACATAGATAAACATAAATACAAGTACCATAAGAAGTATGAATAAAAGAAAATCTTTAATAGCTTCCGTATACAGATTAATATAATATAAGGTCGTTATTATATAACCGACATTGGCGAAAGTAGATTTCTGGATAGATACCGCTCTGTACAATTCATACTGTCCGACCAGTGATAAAAACCATGTAAAAACAAGTAACGGAATCCCACCTATATAAAACAAAGCAAGCTCGGCCAAAATTAGAACCGCTCC
This sequence comes from Lachnospiraceae bacterium, assembly GCA_024694785.1. Taxonomy (GTDB): domain Bacteria; phylum Bacillota; class Clostridia; order Lachnospirales; family Lachnospiraceae; genus XBB1006. Next base: position 7,747 of record JAILJL010000052.1, on the reverse strand, counting down.
GCTTAAAAATCTCTTCCAAAACACTTACTCTTCCTCCTTAATCTTGCCATAACGTCTATCCCTAGAATTATAAGCTTCTATAGCCTTATCAAGCTCCTGCTCATCAAAATCCGGCCAGGGCTTATCCACAAATAACAATTCCGAATATGCAGCCTGCCACAATAAGAAATTAGACAATCTTTGTTCGCCGCTTGTCCTGATTATCAAATCAGGATCCGGAATACCTGCGGTATAGAGATATTCACCTAATATATCCTCATCTATCTTATCAATCTTTCCTGCTTTATAATCTTCTGCGATCAAAGAGGCAGCATTTACGATTTCATTTCTACTGCCGTAATTAATTGCGATATTAAGATTAAGCCCAGTGTTATCCTTCGAATCGTTCTCAAGTTTCTCGACTTTATCTATAAGTTTGCCGATTCCTTTTCTGTCACCTAGAAGGCGGACTACCATATTATTCTTTTTGCAATTTTTAATACAATCATCAAGATATCCATCAAAAAGCTTCATGATTGCATTTACTTCATCATCCGGACGTTTCCAGTTTTCCGTCGAAAAAGCATATACCGTCAGATATTTAATGCCACGCTTATATACAGCTCTGCATATAGTCTCGACATTTTTTGCTCCGGCAACGTGACCTGCTTTACGAGGCAAGCCTCTTTTTTTTGCCCATCTTCCGTTGCCATCCAGTATAATTGCCAAATGATTTAAACTATTCATCTTTCCCCTCTAAAAATGCGGGAACAGGCTAACGGCCTGTTCCCGCAAAATATTAAACCGTCATGATTTCTTTGGTTTTCTCGTCAATAATTTCATCAATATTCTTGATAAATTTATCTGTAGTCTTCTGAATCTCATCTTCTAACTGAGCAATCATATCCTCGGATATATCAGAAGATTTGAGCTTCTTCATAGCATCATTTGCATCACGTCTTATATTTCTGATTGCAACCTTTGCATCTTCGCCTTTTTTCTTAACATCCTTGGCAAGTTCTTTTCTTCTCTCTTCTGTAAGCTCAGGGAAAACAAGTCTTATTACCTTACCGTCATTGGTCGGGTGAATTCCGAGATCGGACATGTTAATTGCCTTCTCGATTTCCTTTAAGAGTGAAGGCTCCCAAGGCTGAATCTGTATAAGTCTTGCTTCCGGCACCTGCACATTAGCAACAGTCTGAATTGCTGAAGGTGTTCCGTAATAATCTACCTTAATATTATCAAGTACGTGCGGATTGGCACGTCCTGCACGAATTGTACCGTATTCATTGATAAGACTTGCAATAGTCTTCTCCATTTTCTCCTGATAAGGCTTAATTCTCTCGTCCATAAATACCTCCGATTAGCAAATGACTTTGGTTCCGTTAAAACTGCCGCTTATTGCTTTTACAATGGAATTCTCTTCCTGCAAAGCAAATACATACATCGGCATCTTCTGTTCCATGCACATGATCGAAGCCGTAAGGTCGACCACTGCAAGCTTTTTATCTATTACTTCCTGAATCGTTACTTCATCGTAGCGCTTGGCATTCGGATTGGTTTTCGGATCCGAATCATATACACCGTCTACAGCCTTGGCAAGCAAAATAACATCAGCATGAATCTCAACGGCACGAAGCACGGTTGCCGTGTCAGTCGAGAAATACGGATGACCCGTACCACCTGCAAAGAACACTACCATTCCTTTATCAAAGTATTTGTTTGCTCTGTCAAGCGAATATAACTTGGTAAAAGAACCACATTCAAAAGGTGTAAGAACCGCACACTTCATATCCTCATTCTTGAAAATCTCGGATACGTATATACAGTTCATAACGGTAGCAAGCATTCCTATCTGATCGGCCTTTGAACGCTCCATTCTCTCGGACGTTCTTCCTCTCCAGAAATTACCGCCACCTATAACTATACCTACTTCTATACCTTTATCGGTAAGAGATTTGACCTGCTTTGCAACCTCAATAACAGTAGGTTCATCAAAGCCTGTCTTCTTCTCACCTGCCAATGCTTCACCACTAAGCTTAAGTAAGACTCTTTTCATAAATTCTCCTTAGTTATTGAATACATTCTGAAGGTCTACATCAGAGTAGCACTGTGAACAGAATCCTTCAATTACCGCACCGTTATTAATCTGAACAGAACGGGACTTAATATTACCCATAACAATTGCGGAAGTATCGGCAACAACCGGTCCTCTTACATCGATATCGCCTTTAACTGCGCCTGCAATAACAGCAGAAGTTGCAGTAATGTTACCGATAAGAACAGAACCGGCTCCAACCTTAACCGAACCATCAGCCAATATCTCTCCCGTAACCTTTGCATTATCTGCAAAGAACTCGGCTGACTGTGTATTACCATTAATAACACCTGTAACAACAAGCTTGCCGTTACATCTCACATCACCGTTTAATGTACCTCTTACCTCAACAGAACCTGTAGACTCAAGGTTACCGGTAATTGTCATGCCTTCGGTAATAATTGCATTCTCTTCGGATGCCGGAGTATACTGTGGTGCATGCGGTGCACGATATTCAGGTGCTTTATTATATGTCGGGATTACGAAGTCATCTTTGCTTTCCTTAACAGGCTCGGCAAAAGCAGCATTCTTTAATTCGTTGGTAAGATCTTCCATACGACCGTCTTCAATGCTGTCTTCGTCCAAAGCAGCGCTCTCCTCCAAATAATCTACCTGCTTTTCATCTTCCCCCGGGAGCATTTCATTAACTGCTGTGGATAAATCCTCCTTAAAATCTTTAAAAAAGCTCATCTGTCTTTCTCCTCCATTAATTATTAACTACCGTACTCACTTTTATGTGCTGTACAGGTGTTGTATTATCATCGATAGGAAGTATTAAATAACCATCCTCAATAAGCTTATCGAGAATCTTAGGTAACGCTTCTACCGTTGAGGTCTTTGATTCCGCATCATGCATAAGTACCACGTTAGTGTCATACTTACCGCAATCTTTGAATACGTTATCTACAAGTTCGTCCACCGTATAAGTCTTACCGGTAGCATCACCGTTGATTGCGTTCCAGTCAAAGTATACATATCCTTCTTCGGTTACGTATCTTATTATATCACGCATCGAAACATGACTGACTTTATTGGAACTTCCTCCCGGGAATCTGATGAATTTCGATCTTACACCTGTAGCATCGTATACAAGATCACTGATTCTCTGAAGGTCATCCTTATAGTTATCAAGAGACTTATATATCAAACTGTATCTGTGTGTATACGAATGCAACGCAATCGTATGTCCCTCATCAACTATTCTCTTATATAATGACTTCGAATATTCATCCGTTCTTCCGATAACAAAAAACGTGGCTTTAACGTTGTATTCTTTAAGAATATCAAGGATCTTCTCCGTGTTCTCGGATGGTCCGTCATCGAATGTAAGATACACTTTCTTGGCATCCGGATCCACATTGTCATTCGGATTCGGCTGCTCCGGATCCTCTATTTCAAAGTTCTCCGTGGAATCGTCCGGATTATCATCATCTATATAATCATCGGGGTTATCCGTTCCGTCCTCTGCCGGTACCACATCCTCTGCGGCATCACCAGATGAATTGATCTTCTCTGCTATCTTATTGACTCTTTTATTTGATGAGCAAAGAGAAACAGTAAGTATTATAATTGCAGTTAAAGAAAACAGCATCCAGAAAGATATTAAACCTATAATAGTCTTTTTAAGTCGATTAACTCTTCTTCTTCGTCTTTCTTTCTCCTTTAATCCGACAATCGTATTATTACTCATAAATTGCCTCCACTGAAAAGTTCCTATTTTATTTTAACACAATCCTCAGAATCTGCAATTAAATATTTGTTTTTTAAAGTACTATTTTGTAAATTCATAAAGCGCAATTCCGCACGCCATCGAGAGATTCAGCGAGTCAATGGTCTTCTCATGCCTTATGAATACACCGATACCTTTTTCCATGAATTCATCAGGAAGTCCGGTGGCCTCATTGCCGAATATCAGGGAGAATTTCTCATCCTTGTTACGATTAAGCTTCTGAAGATCCGTAGCACCTTTTAGCATAAAAGAATAAAATACACGATTAGATGTATCGTTCTCATATTCATTAAAGCTTGAGTATCTTCTGAATCTTAATTGAAAAAGCGCCCCCATCGACGCTCTTACAACTTTAGGGTTAAAAATATCGGCCGCAGGCTCAATTATCGCTATATCCTTAATTCCGAAGCCTATAGAGGTCCTTATAATAGTCCCGAGATTACCCATGTCACCCGGGTTAACAAGAACCACATGCCCCTTTGAATCAGCCAGCTTCTCGTCGTACTTATTGAATATCCCTATGCAGAAAATATTCTCTTTATCGCGTAACCTCTCAACTTCAACTTTTGCCGTAATAAGAGGTATATTGCTTTTATTGCATAACTCCGTAAGGATCGAAAGCTGCTCTTCGCTGTTCATATCCGGATGGATAAGCACTTTTATAACCTTATCAGGCTTATTCTTTAGAAGCTCAATTGTCGGAAAAGCTCCCAGTGTGTATGAATAATCAAATTTTGACTGATACTTCTTATAAACCATGTTATATGACATTCTTATAGAACTCCTCAATCCTATCTTTTGCAGCCACAAAATACTTATTAAGAGCCGGATCAAATTGTGTACCCATGTTTGACTCTATAATATCGAAAACAGCGCTGTACGGCATTCTATCCTTATAACATCTCTTTGATACAAGAGCATCATAAGTATCAACAATTGCCATAATTCTGGCCTCAAGCGGAATCATGCTGCCTTTAAGGCCGTCAGGATAACCCTGACCGTCAAATCTTTCATGGTGATAGTGTGCAATATTCTCTGCTATCTGCATGAATTCCACATCATCTATGCCGTTAAGAACCTGTCTTACGATAACGGCGCCTTTTTGAGAATGTTCTTTCATAATTCTGTATTCATCATCAGAGAACTTCTCAGGCTTTCTCAAAATGGCATCATCTATGGCAATCTTTCCAAGATCATGCATAGGCGCAGCCTTAACAACTTTTTGATAAAAGCTGTCAGGTATTCCGAGAGAAGGATCTCTTCTCATCTCGTCAACGAATAACTGAATAACTTTACTTGTTCTCTTGATATGGCCTCCGGTACTTACATCGCGGCTTTCAACCATATCTGCCATTCCAAGCACAAGGCGGTCCTGTATTTCCTGTATATGGGCCGTCTTTTCACTTACTTTAATCTCAAGCTCACTGTTATAATCATTAATAAGAGCAATATACTTCTGTTCTTCAGTATCATCCATTACAAAGAACTGATGACCTTTAACCTTTTTCCCTTTGATAATGACTGTCTGCGTAACTCTGTAGACTTTATCCTCTCTCTCGTAGTAGAATTCCTTTTGTCCATTCATGTCTGCTTCTTCTATCCAGCCATGTACAACTGAAAAGAACTCATTTGTCTTGTATAATACATTCTTATCAATTCCAAGATCCGCGAGTTCAGGAAAAAACTCAATTGCTGTATTATTTGCACCCAAAAAGCGTGCCTGGATATCAAAAGAAAAGAAACCCATCTTTCCTTTTCTTATAACAGACTCTAATAATGACTCATCAATTTCATAAAGCCCGGTTCTGTCAGATGCGAGCAATAAGATACCCTGAACCAATGCATACTGAATTGCTGCAGTCTCATACTCTAATTTGACGAATCTTGAAACAAGATATAATACGATAGGTATTATCTGCATAAGGCACAGATATCTGACCAATACCTGTGGAACATTATTCTTTCTTACACTTAAGATAATCGCAATACAACCGGCAAGCATATAAGCAATTAAAAGTATGTAGAAAAAAGTATGCATTATCCCATACTCTTTGTCCAGATAGCTAACATCACCATTATATCTGATGCTTACGGTCTTATAGTATAATGTTGACTTGGAAAATACAACAAATAAATAGAACGCACTGTTGAGTGCAAAAAGAAAGACTGCCAGCAAATTTGAAATATTAATCTTACATACTTTAAAAATATAAAGCGTCATAAGGAATTCCAGATAGAAACCGCCAAGATAAATAACTTTAACGGCCTGTAACGATGCTTGTACGGTAGTTGCCTTTGCATACAATACATACGCAACTTCCACTATCGGGATTAACGCAAAGATTACCGTAACATGCGCATCAAAATATTTTTTATATTTTAATACATATAATCCCGTAAATAAAAGGGACAGTGCAAGCGATATATTATAATAAATCATAAATCACTCAGCCTTTCTATAATAGTACAATATATTATAGCAAACACAAGCTTAGAATATCAATCATATATACATTACTTAAATTAATTGTTTTCCGCCCATCAATAACAAAAAACGCCCTCTTTATCGATACGATAAAGAGGGTGTAAATTGTCTCCTTAAATTAGTTACCCATCTGTGCTGCAACTTCAGCTGCGAAGTCTTCGTTCTTCTTCTCCATACCTTCACCGGTCTCGAAACGAACGAACTTCTTAACCTTAATATCGCATCCGACTTTCTTGCCAACTTCTGCTAAGTACTGTGCAACAGTCTGCTTTCCGTCTTCAGCCTTAACATAAACCTGATCAAGTAAACAAATCTCTTTTAATTCCTTGCTTACACGTCCTTCAATCATTCCGTTGATTACCTTCTCAGGCTTGGAAGATTCCTTAGGATCATTCATGATTTGAGCAAGTAAAATCTCTTTTTCATGAGCAATGTAATCTGCAGAAATCTCTGATCTGTCAACATACTTTGGATACATAGCTGCTGTCTGCATAGCGATGTTATTAAGAGCTTCCTTAACTTCATCATTAACAACAGATGTCTCGGCATCAATAATAACACCAATTCTTCCGCCACCATGTACGTAAGATACAACACAACCATTGTTCTCTTCAACAACTTCAAAACGGCGAATGCTTAGTTTCTCACCGATAACAGCAATCATTTCAACAAGCTTGTCGTTAACTGTCTTGCCTGCTTCCCATGCATCTGCCATAAAGCCATCCATGTCTGTTGCCTTTGTTGTAAGCGCACGAGCTGCAACTTCCTTAACAAAAGTCTGGAACTTCTCGTTCTTTGCAACGAAGTCTGTCTCAGAGTTAACTTCAACAACTGCAGCCTTATTGCCTTCTACTGTTACACAGCAAAGACCTTCTGCTGCTATTCTGTTAGCTTTCTTCTCAGCCTTAGCCTGACCATTCTTTCTTAAATATTCAACAGCGGCATCCATATCACCGTTTGTTTCATTTAATGCCTTCTTGCAGTCCATCATACCTGCGCCGGTCATTTCTCTTAAATCTTTTACCATTGCTGCTGTAATTTCTGCCATTTATTTATCCTCCGTATTCTTATTAGATATGTAATTAGTTCTCGGAAGCGATCTCTTCCATAGATACTTCATCGCTCTCTACAGGAACCTGCTCTGTGTATACAGCTTCGCCCTGATTAGCCTCGATAACAGCATCTGCCATCTTTGCTACGATTAACTTAACGGCTCTTATAGCGTCATCGTTACCCGGAATTACATAATCTAACTCTTCAGGATCGCAGTTTGTATCAGCAATACCAACTAAAGTGATTCCCAATGTATGAGCTTCCTGAATACAAATTCTCTCCTTCTTTGGATCTACAACAAAGATACAATCCGGAATCTTCTTCATTTCCTTGATACCGCCAAGGTTCTTCTCTAACTTAGCCCATTCCTTCTTGATCTCGATAACTTCCTTCTTAGGTAATA
>JAILJL010000083.1 GCA_024694785.1 Lachnospiraceae bacterium | reverse complement strand
CTCCAATCCACCATTATATACAACATCTTCATATCCCGAATACGGATTTCGATTCTTAAAACTTAATTCAGGTATAGAAAGACTTTTTATATTAACGATTATATAACCTCCACCCGACAAATCAAATACAATTGCCTCATATTCATCATCTATGTTTTTTAATAACAGTTCTTTTTCAATTACTTCCTTACTATTCAACCCAGCCAAAAATAGTCCTGCTCGCTCCCTTGCATATAGAATATCTTTTGACATCTTACTTAAGTTATCCCCTACAGCATAAGAGTAATTCGAATTTAACAATACAATCATAACCATGCACAAACAAAATGTTCGTACAGTCGACTTAAACATACTCTTCTTCATCGCACCCATAAAGAGAAATCTGAATATGTCCCAACCTTAAAAGCGTCTCATCCGAGATTTTATTAAGATATGATCCATTCGTTAATAACGCTATAGAATTTTGAGGAAGTTCCTGAACTATATCAGAAAACGCCGGATGTAACGTTGCCTCTCCTCCGGTTAATGTCACTCCATGAATTTTGTTAATCATTTCCTTGAGGAATGGTATTATTCGGTTTTCATCAATATAATCCCAATTATCCGATCCGGCTTCTTTATAACAATGAGAACATTTAAAATTACATCTATTTGTCAATTCAACTGATATATATAATGGATACTTCTTGCCTTTTTCTCCATATATTGGCTTTGTTTTAGTTCCTTCGCTAATAATCCCTTTATTAAGCAACTGATCTAAATAATCTTTCAATACATCTAAGCCCTCGTCGCACTCTGACATTCCATACTCATTTCTCAGGTAATCCCAGACATCTTTCATTTTATGCAACGAATTAACTGCACTTAATACATCTAACTCAGTATCATCAAGCTCTATATATGCAAATTCATCATTTTCATCACATAACAGAGCCTGATCATCGTACCAGTACAATACCCAATTCGATGCAAGTGCACATGTATCCTCCATTAATATCTTCTTCATAATGTCTGTCTCCCTGATTATTATGTTATACTTAGCAAAATTCATGTACAACTGCCATTATTAACTTAGCATTCTTTCCATCGATAAACCATCCAATTTCGGTTAAGTTTTTGATTAATGATCAGCCAATGCTTCAAATAATCATTAAATCCCGCTTGAAAGAGCAGGTTTTTTCTTTGTAATACTTCGCAAAAAATAAATATTGTTCATATTAAACTTAACTTGAAAAAGTTTGAACATCTGCTAAATCCTGACAATTTGTACAAATACCCATTTTTTTAATATGTTTGATGATATACGAACCTGCTCCTTCTAGTGTACCGAATGCATAGTTCGGGGCGCGGAGGCGAGTGTAGTCCGGTGGACCACATGCTACGAGTCGACCGAGTCGAAGACGAGACGCAGGTTCGAATCCAACATATCTGCAACAATAACATCAAAATAGTATTTTTTTACAATCCCGATGCCTAAATTTAATTATTTCGATCTCTACAAACATCGAAATCTCACAAAACCCCAAAATCGATGCCTAAAACATTGATAATTAATAAAAAAAAGCATCGAAATAGCAATATCTGCTCGTTCCGATGCTTTTAAACAACATTTTTTAGTTTTTGCACTTTGCAATCTCTTCCACCAGTCTCTTATATTCCGTCTCGTCTATCTTATACTTCGCTCTTATAATTGCATATGCTGCAATCATCGCCACAAGTGGCACTAGTACCATTCCGATTCTAAGCATAAGTGTCTGGCTTCTCTCGACTCCTTTAATGAATACGTCTGCAAGTACAAGTGCATCTTCACGCACAAGATTACCATTACCGATCTCAACTTCCAACGCACTTATATCCTGACTTACCGCATAGATTCCGCTTATTATAAGAATAAGCGACGCTGCACCCTGATTAAGCGCATTAGACAACTTCGACGCAAAGGAACGAATTGCGGAAATTATGCTGTCGTGTCTCTCGCCGTACTTATATTCATCATACTCAATCGTATTATTAACCATTACGATCACCGCAAGATTATATAATCCCTGGCATAAGAAGATAACAAATCCCGTAACATTAAGCACAATGACATTCATCGGGAGGATATAACCAAACGACAGGAACAGGCCGTAACCTATAATCAATACAATCATACAGCCCGAGATTAACTTGCGCCTCGAGAGCTTTTCTGCCAACATAGGGTATAAGAACTGGGCAACAAGAGTGCCAAGCCCGTACATAACCGTAAATATCGTGATTAAATCGCCGCTGCTCGAATACCCGAACTCAAAGTAAAAGAAATTAACTGCAAGAAGCAACAAAAGCTGCTGTCCTACGCAGAATAATATATACGCGATGCCGATTGCAATTAGCTGGTCGTTTCTCGCCAATATCTTCGCCATATCTTTTATTGATACCTTCTTATCCGTATCTTCTCTCTTGCTTTCCGTCACCCCGAAGAATGTAAGAAGCTGGAACGCAATGAAAAGAAGCGCCACTATTAAGGCAATTATTCTAAAAGCTCTGACCGCATTGCCTGCGATTACGATAGGTACAATTCCGGCGACCGAGAACTGTCCGATACATACGAAGATTCCCATAAGTGTTACGAGTGAATCGCGCTCCTTAGGATCGCTACTTAAGCTTGGAAGCATGCCCCAGTACGCGATATCATTAATCGTATAAGTCATTCCCCAAAGAAGATATGTAACACAAAAGAACGCAACGAATCCCCATCCCGACGGCCTTATCGTGAACATCGCAATTATGACGAGTGCATTTAATATCGCGCCCGTTATTATAAACGGCTTGAATTTGCCTCCTTTAAAATGGCAATTCTCAATAATGGTACTCATCATAAGGTCATTAACCGCATCCCAGACCATGCACACTACCATAGCTGCGGATATAACCGAAAACTGCGCGATCGTGAGCTTAAAGGTGTACTGTACATAAGTGAGTATGAACATACTTACCAGTACATACGCTGCATCTCTTCCCGTCGCACCGACACAATAGCTCCATTTGGTTCTTTTACTGATACCTGTCTCCATAATAATACCTTCTTTTTATTTTTTCTTGCCGCTTTGCGCTTTTAACATGCCATAATCGACACTTTATAGCTATATATTGGCATAATGTAACGTATTTGTCTACTTTATTTTGCTCCTTAATGGCGCATAACGCATGATTTACACTTCCATTATATCTTCCATCCCACACCCAAGCACTCTTGATAGTGCCAGAAGTGTGGATGCCGCAGCTTTATTAATATCTTTCGCTTTTATCTCATACTGCTGCAATGTCCTTATATTAACTTCTGCCTTTTCCGACAGCTCTCTTTGCGAAAGTCCACGATTCTCTCTGATTTGCTGAAGCCTTGATGCCTTCTCCTCTGAAGCCATAATTTTATCCAAAACTTCCACGCACTTTTCTTCTGATGCCTCGTGAAGCGTTGAATAGAGTTTAAGTAACCTCTTCCCGTCAATTTTCTCGAATATCGTTTTAAATGGCTTTCCGCTATACCACTGATAAAATGCTATAATCCAACCGCACCAGAACTCCGGCGTTCTCGCGTAATCATCGTCGGGTTTTGCCAAATCACTATCGTCCCGAACTTTTGTAATAACATCCATAGCAAGTTCCGTTCCGGTTAATCCCGCAACATATCGAGGAACTCCCTTACCGAATCTGTCTGCAGCCCCTGTCGTAACAAACATAGTCAAAAAATCATCTATATCTTCGTTTCCGAAATTAACCGCATAATCTACCGCTTCTCCAAGATTATTCATCGCATCGGTAAGATACATTTCATCATATGCACGCATTACAACTTCACTTCCCCTCGAATAAGATCCTGTATAAAAGTTCCCGACAACGGATTCTTTTCCATTTCTATTAAATAAGCATTCCTTGCCTTTTCGTCGCGTTCTTTTCTTCTCGGATAATATTCCACACTTTTCACAGGAATTACTTCTGCGAATTCGATATTTTCAAATGCTTTTTCGCTTTTTAATACAAATTGTTCCCCAAGTTTGCCAAGATGCATAGCATATGAAAGCTGCTCTATTGAA
>JAILJL010000081.1 GCA_024694785.1 Lachnospiraceae bacterium | reverse complement strand
TAATGACATCTTTCCTTTATCATTTGAAGTAACAAGGAAATAGGCCGGCTGGCCCTTAAGAAGCTCAACACCCGCATCGGGCCTGGCTGTGAAGGTATCACCGTTTGAAAGTGTTACCAGTACTTTCTGATTCTCACCTTCGGAAACAGTTCCCGAGAACACTTCCCCTTCGGTAAGACTATATAGACTACTTTCCTGAACCTGAGGTTCTGCCGCAACATTTTTAACGCCCTCGGTATTCTGCACCACATTGGCGTTATTGGTTGAGATATTAATATTCATCTTCGAGAGAATATCATTAATTTGCATGCCCTCACCTCAAATTAAATCCATCTTAAACTTCAATGAAATTCTTGATAAATGTTCGCCTGTGCAAAGGTGTTGGCCCATATTCCTTAATCGCAGCTATATGTGCAGCAGATCCGTATCCTTTATTGCTGCCAAATCCGTACTCGGGATATTTTGCCGCCACCTCAACCATATACCTGTCTCGCGTTACCTTTGCCACAATAGATGCCGCACCGATTGTAATTGACTTCGCATCACCCTTAATAATCGGAACCTGTTTGATCTCAACTCCCGGTATTGTAACGGCATCATTTAATAATATATCGGGTACTACGTTAAGATTCTTAATCGCCGCACGCATTGCTTCGTATGTTGCCTGTAGAATATTTATCTCATCAATTCTTTCCGGTCCGATAACGCCGATACCTACTGCCACTGCTTCCTGCATAATAATGTCATACAGCATCTCGCGCTTTTTCTCGGAAAGCTTCTTGGAATCATTGATATCATGAATTCTGCATCCCTTCGGAAGTATAACTGCTCCTGCCATTACAGGGCCCGCCAGCGGTCCGCGACCCACTTCGTCTATGCCGCAGATCATATCATACTTCGAGTACATCTCTTCAAACTTGCGGATCTCGTCAAGCCGTAATTCTTCCTTCTCGTATGCTATTCTTCTTTTCTCTTCGCGAAGTCGTTCCTTTTCAAGAGCTTTGGTAGTCGCCATACTAATCCTCTTCTATCTCAAGATTACCATTCTTGATCTTACCAAACTTCTTAAACGGGAATACTCTGAAAATTGCTCTACCCTCGATATCTTCAAGCGTAATAATTCCTACGCCCGGATCACGACTATCCTTACTGTAATTACGATTATCGCCAAGTACAAAGAATTCGTCCGCACCAAGGGTAATAGATTCAAATGCAAGGCCCGGCTCAATAATTACATCTCTTCCGTAATCTTCATAGAGAATCTCGTCATTAATGTATATATTACCGTCATAATCAATTCTGACAGTCTCATTAGGCAATCCTATTATTCTCTTAATATATAATGTATTAGGTTCACACTTTGGCGGGAATACCACAATCTCAAAGCGCTTCGGATCCCTGAATCTGTAAGTGATCTTATCAACAATAAGGTTATCCCCATCATGCAAGGTCTCATTCATGGAATCGCCTATAACTATCGTTCTCTGGCCTATAAAAGTTATAATAAGATATGCTGCAAGAAAAACTCCCGCAATGTAAATTATCATGAACAATACCTGCTTAATAAGCTTATTACCATTCTTTTCGGTATTCTTCGCTTCTTCGCTTAAATCAAATTCGTCTTTCATATTCTGCTCCTTATATATTATTCTGAGGCTTCTCCAGCGTGATTCTTCCAAGCTTACCTGCTCTATACTCGTCTATCACTATATTAGCTGCCTTCTCATAATCTACTTCGTTACCCTTCTTAATTGCTCCTCTTCTTATAGCAATTCGTTCCAGGACCTCGTGATTCGCACCATCTTCCTCAATATTATACCTATCTTTAATAATTCCCGGATAGTCGTTTCTCAGGCGGTCTATAAGGTCAAGTGTAAGCTCTTCAATGTTAAGAATCTCGTCATTGATTGAACCGATAAGTGCAAGCTTGATTCCTACTTGTCTATCCTCAAACTTAGGCCATAATATACCAGGCGTATCAAGAAGCTCAACATCTTTGTTAAGTCTGATCCACTGCTTCCCCTTGGTAACTCCCGGCTTATTACCCGTCTTGGTTACCGCCTTCTTTGCAAAAGAATTAATAAATGTCGACTTACCCACATTCGGAATGCCTACAACCATCGCTCTGACCGGTCGATTGATTATACCTCTCTTCCTGTCTCTCTCAATCTTCTCCTTACAAGTCATCATAACCGATGCAAGCACATTTTTCATTTTGTTCTGCGTTCGCGAGTCAAGGGTTACGACCTCATAACCCATACCGGTAAAGTACTCGGTCCACGCCCTCGTTATTGCTTCATCTGCCAGATCTGCCTTATTAAGAAGTATCATTCTTTTCTTATTCCCGGCAAGCTCGTCTATGTCCGGATTACGACTCGAAAATGGTATTCTGGCATCAAGAAGCTCTATCACCACATCTATAAGCTTGATATCTTCCTGCATCATACGACGCGCCTTGGTCATATGGCCCGGATACCAGTTGATTGCAGTTACATTATCACTCATTCATTCACTTCCGTTCTACCTTATAAACTTAATCTTCTTAAACGGGAATACTCTAAACCAGCACTTCCCTACTATATATTCTTTCTTCACTATACCTATATTGGCATAGCGGCTGTCTTCGGAACTGTTTCTATTATCGCCCAATACAAAGAACTCATCCTTATCAAGCTCTATTTCATTCTCCGCAAGACCGGCATATTCCATCGAAGATACATCGACTTTCTCTTCGAATCGTTCACCATTAACATAGAGAATTCCATCTTTTATCTTAACTCTGTCACCCGGCGTTCCGACTACTCTTTTAACGTAGTAATGCGACTTTGCGTTACCGTTTGGAAGAAATACTATAATATCATTAGGCTTTGGATCTCCGAATATATAGACAAACTTATTTGTCAATATCTGCTCACCATCATCAAAAAGCGGCTGCATTGAGTTACCGATTATTCTGGTTCTCATGCCAAAATAATATACAAATAAGAACGCAAGCGAAACCGCTATTATAACCTGAATCGCATATAGACCGATTTCTTTCAAGAGCGGTATGTTAAGCCTTCTTCTCCTCTTTCCGAAAGACAAACCGCCACCGCGTCTTCTAATTCCCATGTTCTTCCTCCAAATTGCAATACATAAAGTAATTATAGCAAAAAGGCAATAAAAAAGGAACAATTACGATGTAATTGTTCCTTAATTTGAGACTTATTATCTTACAAGCTCTTTAACCTTAGCTGCCTTACCAACACGGTCTCTTAAGTAGTTAAGCTTAGCTCTTCTAACCTTACCATGTCTGACAACTTCGATCTTCTCAACGAATGGAGAATGTAATGGCCATGTCTTCTCAACACCTACACCATTTGAGAACTTTCTTACGGTGAATGTCTCTCTGTTGCTTCCACCCTGTCTCTTTAATACTGTTCCTTCGAAAACCTGAACTCTTTCACGGTTTCCTTCCTTGATCTTAGCGTATACCTTAATGGTATCTCCTACGTTGAATTCTGTGATCTCAGACTTTAATTCAGCCTGCTCGATCTTCTTAATGATTTCGCTCATTCTGCGTTCCTCCTATAATCTCGATGTTCTTAATATCACTACGATAACAGAGGACCATCTCTAATCACACCCGAACATTATATCACGCGGGATATTATAATGCAAGTATATTTTATAACTATTACAGATTCTTAATGTCATCCTTAATCGCCATAAAGCAATCAATTAACTGCGGGTCGAAATGAACCCCCGCATCTTCCTGAAGTATCTCATATACCTCATCTAACGGAAATGCATCCTTATAGCATCGTTTCTCCTTCAAGGCATCATAGACATCCGCAACAGCCATTATACGCGCGCAAAGTGGGATTTCTTCTTCTATCAGATGCTTTGGATATCCCTTTCCGTTCCACTTCTCATGGTGGAATTCCGCAATCTCCATTAATATCTTAAGGAAATTTTGATCCTCAATATTCTTTAATATATCGGAAATTATCTCTCTGCCATACGTCGTATGCTTTTTGACAAGATCGAACTCATCATCTGTAAGTTTGCCGGGCTTCAAAAGTATGGTATCGCTTATCTTAACCTTACCGATATCATGAAGCGGTGCGGCATTATATGTATAATTAAGGTATTCTTCCGTAAGAACATCAGGATATAAGCCACGACGCATTGCTTCCTCTCCTATCGCCTTAACCACAGCCGCAGTCCTCTTGACATGCTCTCCGGTACTCTCATCGCGTCCTTCTACAAGATTTGCCATCCCGAGAATGAAATCGTATTTGATCTTATCGATATATACCATCTGTTCTTTGACTTTTGCCGCAAGATTATTTCTGTATTCATTTAATTCAATTGCTCTTCTGATTCTCGATATAACACTTGCAGGCTGCATAGGCTTAACCGCATAATCAACTCCGCCCGCACCAAAGCAAGCCGCCTCCGTCTCAGGGGATGAATCTGCAGTCAGAAAAATTACAGGGATATTCTCTGTCTTAGGATTAGCCTGCAAAAGCGAGATAACTGCCCAGCCATCCATATCAGGCATCATAATGTCAAGTAATATAAGATCAGCGGTCTTAATCTCAAAATACTTGATACACTGCATTCCGGAATTAAGTAAAACAGGATTCAAGTCCTCCTCTTCTTCAAGCAGCATACGCGCTCTTACAAGATTACTCTTCTCGTCATCAACTATTACAATCGTTTTCTTGTTCACAGACATACCCTTATTTCCTTTCTGAATTCATATATTTCTTATACAAATCAGGTCGTCTCTCACGAGTTCTCTCGATTGACTGAGATAATCTCCAGTCTTCGATGTTCTTGTGATGCCCGGACAACAATACGTCAGGAACTTTTCTACCATGCCACTCCTCCGGACGACTATACTGAGGATATTCTAACAGATAATTATGAAAACTTTCTGTAGTTCCGGACTCTTCATTGGTAAGAACTCCCGGAACCATTCTTGAGATTGCATCGACCATTACCATTGCCGGAAGCTCTCCGCCCGTAAGAACGAAATCACCAATCGATACATAGTCCGTGACAACCTCTTCCAGCACTCTTTCATCCACACCTTCATAATGTCCGCATAAAAGCACCAGATTGTCGGCTTGCGCCAGTTCAGCTGCCATATCCTGATTGAAAACTTTTCCCTGAGGAGTAAGATAGACGGTTCTTACCATACCTTGCATATTCGCGGTTACGGCCTTATGTGCGTCATAGATAGGCTGCGCCTGCATAACCATTCCCGCTCCGCCGCCATAGGGGTAATCATCAACCTTCTTATGCTTGTCCTCCGTATAGTCACGGATATTAACAGCTTCTATATCAATTATTCCCTTTTCTTTTGCCCGTCCGATGATACTTTCATTAAGACCCGTCATTACCATCTCCGGGAAAAGCGTAAGAATCGTAAATTTCATAGTTTCTCCTATAAATCCAATAAACCCGGCAAAAGATGAACCTCCATCTTACCGGCTTCTATGTCTACGGCTTTAATGCATTCCCTGATTGCCGGAATTAATACCTTCTTACCGGCAGACTTACCATCAGGTATCGTAACTTCATATACATCATTTGCACCTGTCTGCAATACATCCGTAAGGGTTCCGAGCATCTTGCCTTCGTCAATGTCCAATACCGTAAGCCCAATCAGATCCGCTACAAAATATTCGTTTTTATTTAACTTGACAGCGTGTTCTCTTGTAACATAAAGCTCTGCTTTTCTTAACTTCTCGACTGATTCAGGTGTGTCATATCCTTCAAGCTTAAGAATAACATCCGTATCCGATGCCTTGGCAGATACTACTTTCGCAGTAAACTCTTCCTTCCCGGTACGAACGATTACCATTGTAAGCTTTTTAAAACGCTGATTATCATCAGTTGTCGAATATACTTTAAGTTCTCCGTGCACGCCGTGCGGCTTAATTATTGCACCAATTTTGAATTCTTTTTCCATATTGCACTTTTCTCCTAAGATAGGAAGATAGCTGTCGCCATATGACGACAGCTTAGAAATTACATAATATCAACTATAACCTTCTTATCTTCTTTCATTGCTGATGCTTTCACAACAGAACGAATGGCCTTAGCGATGCGGCCCTGCTTTCCAATTACCTTTCCCATATCGGAAGCAGCTACATGAAGTTCAACGACAATACCCTTGTCTGTCTCCTTCTCTGTAACCACAACTTCATCAGGGAACTCGACCAAAGCTTTAGCAATAACTTCAACGAGTTCTTTCATTTCTCACACCTCGCGTTCCCTTATTTAATGATTCCGGCTGCCTTGAGAATCTTGCCAACCTGCTCTGTAGGCTGTGCACCATTTGCTAACCACTTCTTAGCTGCTTCCTCATCAACATGGAATTCGCTCGGGTCCTTTGATGGATCATAAGTACCAATCTCTTCTACGAATCTGCCATCTCTTGGAGATCTTGCGTCTGCAACAACGATTCTATAGAAAGGAGCCTTCTTCTGTCCCATTCTTCTTAATCTGATCTTTACCATTTTAATTCACCTCCGGTTTATTTTGCTAAAAATTATCTATTAAAAAGGAAATTTCATTCTTCCCTTTTTGCCCATCATTCCCGGCATCTGCTTCATCATCTTCTGCATCTGCTCGAACTGCTTGACAAGGCGGTTAACTTCCGCAATGTCTACGCCTGCGCCACGCGCAATTCTATTCTTTCTGCTCGGGTTAAGAAGCTTAGGATTCCTTCTTTCCTTAACCGTCATTGAGAAGATAATAGCTTCGACTCTTGCGAGCTTCTTCTCATCTACCACATTCTCAAGCTGTGCGGTATTAATCTGACCGCCAAGACCAAGTCCCGGCAACATTGAAAGTATGGAGGAAAGCCCGCCCATCTTTCTCATCTGCTTCATCGACTCAAGATAATCCTCGAAGTCGAATTCGCCTTTCTTCATCTTCTTATCAAGCTTGGCTGCAGCTTCTTCATCGATTGCATCTTCCGCTTTCTCGATAAGGGTGAGTACATCACCCATTCCGAGGATTCGTGATGCCATTCTGTCAGGATAGAACTGTTCTAAGTCAGAGAGTTTCTCGCCCATACCGACATAAAAGATTGGCTTACCGGTTACGGCTCGAATAGATAATGCCGCGCCGCCTCTTGTATCGCCATCAAGCTTGGTAAGTACAACACCGTCGATTCCGACTACTTCATCGAATTTGGATGCCACGTTAACTGCTTCCTGTCCGGTCATTGCATCTACTACCAGCACCGTCTGATTAACGGTTACAGCGCTTTTGATATCAACAAGCTCCTGCATCATGCTATCATCTATCTGCAAACGGCCCGCCGTATCCAGGTAAATCACGTTATGACCATTCTTGGCTGCAAATTCAACCGCATGCTTTGCAATATCAGCAGGCTTATGATCAGTTCCTTCCTCGAAGACATCAACGCCCATCTTATGACCGTTAACCTTCAGCTGCTCGATAGCTGCAGGTCTGTATACGTCAAGTCCTACAAGCAAAGGCTTCTTTCCCTTAGACTTCATCTTTCCCGCAAGCTTTGCTGCGGTAGTCGTCTTACCTGCACCCTGAAGACCGGCCATCATAATGATGGTGGTCCTGCCATGCTCTATCTTGATCTCCGTTGTCTCGGAGCCCATAAGCTTGATCATTTCTTCGTTAACGATCTTAATTACCATCTGTCCCGGATTAAGACCGTTCATTACGTCCTGACCAATTGCGCGCTCTTCAACGTCTTTTACGAACTGCTTAACTACTTTGAAGTTAACGTCTGCCTCAAGAAGCGCCATCTTAACTTCCTTCATGGCTGAATGTACGTCTTCTTCTTTAAGTACGCCCTTGCCGCGAAGGTTCTTAAATACGTTCGTCAGTTTCTCTGTAAGGCTGTCAAATGCCATATCTAACCTCTGTAAATCTATAATTCTAACATCGAGCCACCCTTAATCCCCACACATTACAGGTCTTAATCGGGTTACAGCTCTTCGAGTATCTCGTTACTAAGCTTTCGAATCGCTAAGATTCGTGCATCCTTGCTGTCTTGCTCTATCTCAGCCGCAATCTCGCCAATCTTCTCGATTTTCTTGCTCATGTCCTTAAACTTAGCGACAAGATGCAGTTTTTCTTCATATTCTTCAAGCGCTTTATTGCATCGCTTCAGGATATCGTGCACACCCTGGCGCGAGATTCCTTCGGTTGTTGCAATCTCTGACAGTGACAAATCCTCGAATACCGCAGCCTCATACACTTCTCTCTGATGCTCGTTAAGAAGCTCGCCATAGAAGTCATAAAGAAGGCTCATATCATAGATTTTCCTGATTTCTTCGTTATTCGGAGTCATACGCCACCTCGTTGTAAAGTAATTTGCCTTTACACAACAATGTTATTCTACACGCTTAGAGTTCCCCTGTCAAGTATTTTTTCTTGACAGATGACATTCTTATCGGCTGCTACGGGATGAATATACAATACCGGTTCCTCCCCCGTAATCATATTGAAAGATGGGGACATATCATATATGATATCTATGAAGTCCGCATAATGTATCAGATAGGAGGCATAATGGATTACTGCCACGTGTATTATAGAATCAAACTTAATATTTCAGATATAAAAGCTCTGCACAACGAGGCATATGCGCTGCTTGACAAGCTCTTACGCGATAAGTTGGGTGAGGGCCTTGATTCATATGGGAAAATCAAGACCAACGACAACGGCAAACCATACTTTGATTGTCCGGATGCCCCACATTTTAATATATCCCATACAAAAGGCGGCATTATCGCCGGAATCGCATCCTCCGAAATCGGAGTTGATATTGAACATACACGCCGCGTTACTCAAGCCTTATATAACAAGTGCTATTCGGAAAATGATAGAACTTTCGTTAATAAGGATAATCCTGATGCTGCATCCCTTATTCCGTGGACATATAAGGAAGCATTCTTAAAAGCTCTCGGAACGGGAATAAAAGGGACCGCCATGCTCCGAGGCATCGATATGCCTTCAGACCACAGCGATCCTGACTTTTCATTCAACTATTTCACCGATTCCGACTTTGCAGGATGCGTCTATGTCACATCAAGAATTCCGATTGAAATCACGAGAATCTAATTTTTCTTTTTATAAAAGAATGCTATTCCGAGTCCAAGAAGAAGCGCCGCCAGGCTTCCGCCTAACAAGAGATAGGTCATTATATTGCTTGTGTTCTCCGCAGTATTTTCCTGCTGCGGTCCGTTAAAGCCTGCGTTACCGCTCGCTGTCGCGCCATTCCCGTTAAACCCATCCGGTGGTGTCGGCGGATTCTCTCCGTTAGTTCCATCCGGCGGTGTCGGCGGGTTCCCTCCGTTTTCGCCGTTCTCACCTTGGCCGCCCTGACCACCCGGGCCTCCCTGGTCACCCTGACCACCCGGGCCTCCGCCGTTACCCATAGAACCCATAGCCGATACCGTAATATTACTTGCGTCTATAAAAGCGCTATTATCTTCGCTCTGTCCTTCTGATGTTGAAGGAATCGTTCCGTCAAGCTGTCCCCTTACACTCTGTGCCCTTAACTCACAGAATTCCTTTAAGGTTGCGACACCTTCCTCGAATTCCTCATAAGTACAGAACTTAGTCGGATCCGACTCTACATATGATGCTATCATTTCATAAGTCGAATCTATTAATTCCGATACATATCCACTCTCAAAATATTTCTCGATAAACTCCGAGAAATACCGGTGATAAACTTCAGTATATTCCGCATTATTAAGTATCCATGCAATCATAGGCCTTGAATCCGTATCTCCGCCCGATACCGGTGAATCAATCGGATAATTTACAAGACTTGTCGCATCGGATCCACCTACAAAACCCCCGAACGCAAGATTATAATCCCACGGAATCATCGACAATACGCCGTCCTCCTCGTAAAGATAATAATTGTGAATCATAGAACCCGTATAGCTGTCGAAGTTACATACAAAATTATGAACCACGAAGTACTTAATTACCTCTTCAACGTCAACGACGTCTTCAATATCTATACCTTCATTAAGCGTCTTAAGCGATGATATTAACCTGTCTTTATCATCATCTGTCACATCTGTCTTCGCGTTATCAAATATACTTGAATAGCTCGAGTACTCATCATCCGTGTATATAAGCTTTACATCCGATGAACCCCAGCCGGATTCAGATGATGCTACATTACCTCCCATACCTTTGCCGCCGCCCATGCTCTGGCTGTCAGGCTTATAGAGTTCACCTGCGGTTGAACTTCCGTAATTGCGTGAAAGGAATGAATCTTCAATTGCTTCTACCGCCAGATATAATCCCCAATCCTCTCCGTTGACAGTTACATACACAAAACTGCAATACGGTGCATCCACACCGCTTTCGCGCATCAAAGTATATACAAGATAATCCTTCATATAGGCGTTATCCTGAATAATATTATTGAGACTTAACTTATCAAGTCCGTAGTATGTATTGGTACTGTCGTAATGATCGAACTCAACCTTAAAGCTATAGCGATTGTTGCCGTATGATGCAACATTAGTAAGAGAGGTGTTGCCCTTTGCACGAATCGCCACATTCTTATAAGCTTTGCCGTCAATTACAACAGTACAATCAGCATACTCCTCACTCGTGGCATTTGCCACAAATGAATCCCAGTCATCCATGACTATATCAATCGTATGTACCTTACCTGTATCAAAAAGCATATCCTCATAAGCATACGACCTCGTTACAGACGTAGCCCCGAGAGATTCGGCGTTCATGAATACCGCCGTCACTGCTATCATTAAAACTGCGATAATAGCGCAGATTCTATCGAAATACTTACTTGTAGACATATAATCACTCCTTATATTTGACAGGTCTTGAGGCTGTTAAGCGATGCATGCAAGC
>JAILJL010000079.1 GCA_024694785.1 Lachnospiraceae bacterium | reverse complement strand
TACTTCGTAAGCCTTCTTCTCTTCGAGCTTTTCCAATGCAGCAATTATTCCGCGGCCGGCGCATCCAAGCCCCGGTGTAGGGCCGCCTGCTTCCACGCATACAACGCCTCTGTATCCCACGCGTACCATATCTTCCAACGTGAACTCTTTCTTGGAACGGACCAGATCTAGAACCGTATTCATGGGTTCCGCTCCTCTTAACGATATCGTGGAATCCGCCTTCGGGTCGCATCCTATCTGCATAACGGACAGTCCGCGTTCTGCCAATGCAACCGCTATATTGGAAACCGTTGTCGACTTACCTATTCCACCTTTTCCGTAAATTGCTATTTTAATCATATCTTCTCCTAATTAATTACACTAAGCGGAACTACCGTCTTAACGGAATTCTCGCCGTCATTATATTCATTGATTATTGCTTTGACATTGAATGCCTTTTCAATTGCTTCTGCAGTAATGGTGCTGTCAACATCACCGCATACCGTATGCCCGTCAGACAGTATTATCGCCTTATTGGCTCTCTGCAGGGCATGTGACGGATAATGCGTATTGAATATGCAGGCAATGCCTCGTTTCGATAGTTTTGTCAATGTATCAAGCACTATTAACTGATTCCTGAAGTCAAGATTTGACTCAGGCTCATCTAAGATAAGCACTTCAGGACTAGATATAAGCGCTCTTGCGATTAGTACCATCTGCAATTCTCCGCCGGATATCTTATTACAGTGCTTATCTATCAAATGTTCTATGCCAAGCTCTCGCAATGCAACCTTTGCTCTTTCAATCTCGGCTTCGCCCGGTGACCTGAATACGGATAATTCCGCCGCAAGTCCTATAAGTACGGTGTCAAGCACCGTATAACCCGCCGTCGTATTCTTGGCCTGCGGCACATATGACACTCTTCTGAAAAGCTCTCTCTCGGGAATCTTCCTTATATCCTTATCATCAAGAAGGGCCTCGCCTTCTTCAAGCTTAAGTATTCCCAGGATACACTTAAGCAATGTAGTCTTACCCGCCCCGTTAGGTCCGAGGATTGCCACAACATCGCCGGCGCTTACTTCAAAGCTTACGTCCTCAAATATCCTTCTGTCGTTCTTATAGGAAAAGGCTGCATTTCTAATCTCTAATTTCATCTCATGCTACCCCCTCTTCTCATAAGATATATAAAGAACGGCGCACCGACTAACGCGGTAAGTATTGATATCGGAATCTCCGATGCAGTTAAAGATCTTGCTATGGTATCGACTACCACAAGGAATACCGCACCGATACTTATGGATGCAGGTACCACATCCTTGAAGTTACCGCCAAGTCTCATCCTCACCATATGCGGAACAAGTAATCCTACCCATCCGACCTGGCCGCACATGGACACCGATGCCGCGGTAATCATCGTTGCAGCAACTACCGTAAGCGTCCTTAGCAAAAGAACATTGGTACCGGACGACTTAATCTCATCCTCTGTTAATGGCAGAAGATTCATTCTCCACCTTAATATGAATAGTATAATAATTCCCACGAGTATAGGCGGAACACCCACCATTAAGCTCTTATAATCAGTTGACGCAAGGGAGCCCATAAGCCAATAGGTAATTGCCGGAAGCTGTGATTCCGCATCCGCAACATACTTTACAAACGATATAAGGGCGGAAAACAAGGAACCTATCATGATTCCCGATAAGATGATCATCGTCATTCCCTTGCCCTTGCCTCTTCCGCAAAGAACCGTAAGGATAACCGCCAGTATACCGAAGACAAAAGAACTTAATTGTACCGGGATCGCATTAAAACCGAGTAAAATTGCAACTGCCGCGCCAAAAGAAGCTCCGCTTGCAACACCAAGCGTATCCGGAGTCGCAAGAGGATTGGCAAATAGTCCCTGAAAAGCGCATCCCGCAACGGAAAGTCCCGCACCTACAAAAAGCGCAAGTATGATTCGCGGCAAACGGAAGGACATAACCGTCATTCTCGCCATATTCTCAACAAGCCCGCCTCTTCCTGTTATTATAAGGAGAATGTCCTTCGGGCTTATGGCTATACGTCCGATTCCGAGAGCAATTACCGCCGTAAGAATCGGCAGAAGTATTAACGCAACGATTCGTATAACTTTAATCTGTTTCTTTGCCATAACTACTCCTCGCTCTTCGTTATCACATTCGAATACGCAACCTTCGATGTAACTCCGTCCAGTCTTCCTATCTTACCGGACATGGAATTAATCACATCCTGGGGCGCATCCATTGCTATGCTTATAATATTTACTTTCTTCTCTTTATAAGGAATTCCCATACGACCGATTATGTATCTGCCATATTCATGCAGTACTTCATTCAATGCAATCGCAGAATTCGCATTTTCAACTATAATCGACAAACAAGCCACCCTGTACTCCATATCTTAATCCTTTCTTTTGACATAATAAAAGCGCCTTCCGTATTAACGAAAGGCGCACGGTATCCCTATACTATAACTTAGTATTACTCTATTCTTACCGCTTCGTCTTTCGCCTCAATATAATTTCAGCGTTAGTCATTGCAATACGATTATAACCTAAGAGTTATTCTATTTCAACCCAAACCTGCGCTTAATTGCACCATTTGGACACACATCAATACATTTTCCGCATTGTATGCACTCCGCAGAATTGATATTCTTCGTGATATCAACCTGCATATCGCACTTCTTCTCGCACGCTTTACAGTCGATACAGGCGCTTTTATCAAGTTCCATACGAACCATTGAAATCTTCGCAAATAATCCGTAAAAAGCTCCAAGCGGACATAAGTACTTACAGAATGGTCTATACGTTATAAGGGAAGCCAATATAATTACAACAAGTATAGAGGCTTTCCAGTAGAACAATCCGCCGATTGAAGTTCTAAGCGATGCATTGGTAATAAGCAACGGAACTCCTGCTTCTAATGTTCCTGCAGGACAGATATACTTACAGAACCATGTAGTTCCTATGCCGTATTCGTTGCGCGCCAATATCGGAAGTAATATGACGAACAAAACCAGCACAAGGTATTTTACATATCGAAGTATTCTATCCGCTCTTTGCGGCAAATTCCTCTTCACGAAAGGTATCTTGTATATCATACCCTGTATCAGTCCAAAAGGACACAAGAATCCGCAAACGGCTCGTCCAAGAAGCACTCCGAATAACATAAGCACACCGAGTATATAGAGACTTACTCGCGACCCGTTACCGCAAAGCACCGACTGCATTGATCCTATTGGGCATGCGCCAAGCGCTCCCGGGCAGGAATAACAATTAAGTACCGGTACACAGAACTTCTTAGTCGGACCCTTATATATCCTTCCCTCTTTAAAGCCGATAGCATAGCCGTTGATTAACGCCGCCACCATAAGCTGTATGAAATTTCTCTTAACTTCTCTGCTTACTTTCTTCATACGCTTAACCTATTCCTATGCATTGTAAGCAAATCATGACCGCTTTCCTTAGAATCTCGGCAGTCTCGCCTCTATATATACCCAAGATTATGAGCGCTGCAGATACTACCAGTAAAGCTGCTCGAATATAAGATTTCTTCACTATTCTACTTCCTCATAAGCCTTCTTGATAAGCTCAAGATACGCATCCGAAAGGGAACTGTTACCCGTAGGTGCTCCGATTTCAAGTGAACCCACAACTTTACCCGTCTTATCAACAAAGAAAGTCGTCGGGAATCCCATAAGATACGATCCCACTTTCTCGTTAAGTTCATCATTCGCAACAAGTGTGGTGATCCTGCGTGCCCCCGCCTGTTCAAGCAGGTTCTTGGCAAGATCCGGCTGCTCGGCTGCATCAAAGCAAATCGTTATCACATTAAAGTTGGAAGGCAGCTTGCGCGATAATTCTGCAAGGTCAGGCATTTCCTCGATACAATATCCACACCAGGTAGTCCAGCAATTGATCATTGTTACATCATATGCCGCAAATATTGACTGATCTACGGCATTACCCTCAAGGTCCACACAGTTAAAGCTTGTAAGGTCAACCTTAAAGTCATCCTTCTCGCTTACCGGTGCAAACAGACACACAGAATCGCGTACCTCGTCATACAGCGCTATAAGCATATCCATATTATTGATGTCCGCATCTCTTAATCCTTCTTTATCGTATTCTCTGTTACAACCGAAATAAAAGGTATTGGACTCTATTGTTCCGATTTCTTCTATCTCTTTAAAAGCTGCCTTGAAATCATTAAAATCGGCATCCATTTTCTTCTTATCCGTCAAATCATCATATCTGAAGAATCCGAACATCGGAATAGCCGACGCGAAGACCTCGTCAAGAATCTGATCTTCCATATCTTCATCATAGTCGCCGTCTACGAAACTGTTATACTTCTCCATAGACTCCTGCGGAATATAGTCAACCTCATACCCGTACTCGTCCCACTCATAAGGATAGATACCATCTATATCAAGTAACGCATCCGGAATTCTATATGCATATCCGTTCTGCTTATGTGTATCATAGTTCTCCTGCTCTTCTTCAAGAGATACCGATAATCCCTTAATTGTAAGCATACTCTCCGTACTGAATTCATGATTGACTGCATACTTACTCTTCTTAACGGCATTGCCTTCTTCTTTCTTACCACATCCTGCCGCCATAATAAGCACAAGGGATATGATGACGAATACTGCTACCTTTCTTTTCATAAGTCTCATCTCCTCATAACAAATCTATTGATACTGTCTGTTATCAACCTTTTTCACTACATTAACAAGAACCGGCACAATAAATGAATATATTAAAATCTTTGCTATCATAATAAGAATGCGAATACCGAGATTACCGGTTATTATCGTTGGATAATACCATCCCTCTATCTTACTTGCGATAAGTATCCCGCATGTATTAAGTACCATAATAACCATCTCGCTTATCGCAGTTATTATGAAGAAATCAAGTGTCTTATAGGTATATTTCTTCTTCATAGCAATAAGGCCGACAACAAGACCCGCTACAAAATACGGAAGAATCCATAAAGGTGTCGTTATCGTAAGTCCGTATTTGCCGAGGCACTGCGATATGAAAGTACCAATACCTCCTACCGCCATACCCGCAACCGGTCCGTACATAAGTGCCGCAATAAGTACCGGCAGACCTTCAAGAGTTACCTTAACCGACTGGAAATCCAGGATGCCGGACACCTGTCCGAGCACAAAACAAACAGCCGCAAGCATGCCGCATAACGCAAGCATCTTAACATCAAATTTCTTTTTCATTATAAAAAAACTCCTTTCGTGGCATGCCACGTAAAGAAGCTTACA